>CAZFOX010000570.1:0-3935 GCA_964520565.1 uncultured bacterium
TTGGAGAAAGAAAATGGGGTATACCGTAACAGCCCGCTGGTTTACGAGTATCTGCTTCCCGGCAGTCCCAAATCCCAGGTGGCGATCTTGCGTCACACCGCCCGCCTCTATGAAAAATGGGGCAAATTATACGACGCCGTCAAAAGAGGAACCAAAGTCCCCGACGAGGTTCTCGATCCTCGCCTTTTGAACGACGAGCGCAGCTTCGCCCTGGCTATGGCCGATGTCGGGCGCTTGAGCGCGAAACAGATGGTACAAACGCTCGACCTGTCCGGCGTGCGCAACATGCTGGATGTAGGCGGCGGCCCGGGGCTTTACGCCATCGAATTCGCGCGCGCCATACCCGATCTGCGCGCTACTGTCTTCGACGACGAAAAAACGCTCGAAGTGGCCCGGGAAAACATCGAACGCGCGGGGCTTTCCGATCGCGTCTCGGTGCAAGCTGGCGACGCTCTCCTGGACGAGTTCGGCGAAGGATACGATTTCATTCTGCTTTCCAATTTCGTTCATATCTATTCGTACGAACGAAACCGGAAGATCGTCCAGAAATGTGCGCGCGCCCTGCTTCCCGGCGGGCAGATTTGCCTCAAGGATTTCTTCCTGGAATCGGATCGCACCTCGCCCGTCTGGTGTGCGCTGTTCGCTGTCAACATGCTGGTGGGTACGGAAGAGGGTAATTGCTATACCTTCGATGAAGCCCGCGAGTGGCTCGAGAATGCGGGATTGGCGCTGGAATCCATTCAGGATATAGCAGCCCAATCGAAGGTGATTCTCGGCAGGAAACCATCCACATGATTCGCGTGCCGCGTATTCTCGGGAAAATGGCGGCGGGGGATTGATTTTGACCGGTTTTTTCTAAAGAATTCCTTGGAAATCAATATGGTGTTTCCAAACCAATCCAGAGCACGAATGAAACAATTGGGGAGATTCTCATGATGAAAAATATCGCGTATCTCAGTATTCTGGTTTTACTGGCTTCGGTCGTCTACGCCGAATCCAACGATTGGGAAAATCCCCAGGTCGTTGGCCGAAACAAGGAACCCCGGCACGCCACCCTGACGCCCTTCAACGATGAAGCGTCCGCACTTCGCGGCGACCGCTCCTCATCGCCCAATGTGCTAACTCTGAATGGAACCTGGAAATTCCATTGGGTTCGCAAACCCGCCGATGCCCCCGCCGATTTTTTCCAGGATAGTTTCGTCACCGGCGGCTGGAACGATATCCCGGTTCCCAGCGTCTGGCAGTTGCAGGGGTATGGGATTCCCATCTATATGAACATTACCCATCCCTTCGTTCCGGTCGAGCCTCCCCGCGTCCCTCATCATTACAATCCGGTGGGTTCCTACCATCGGAATTTTCAATTGCCCGAAACCTGGAAAAACCGCCAGGTGTTCATTCACTTCGACGGCGTGCAATCGGCCTTTTACGTATGGATCAACGGCAAGGAAGTGGGTTACAGCCAGGACAGCATGACTCCCGCCGAATTTAATATTACGCCCTATCTTAGGCCGGGAGAGAATAACGTTTCCGTAAAAGTGATCCGCTGGTCGGACGGCAGTTATCTGGAAGACCAGGATTTTTGGCGCTACAGCGGCATCTATCGCGACGTCTTCCTCTTCGCGACGCCGAACGTCCACATCCGCGATTTCTTTTTCCAGTCCGATCTCGACGGCCGCTACCGCGACGCGCGGATGAACCTTCGCGTCAATATCAAAAACTATACCTCCGAAAACCCGGGTGCGTTCCAGTTAGAAGCCGCCTTGTACGATCCCGAGAATGCTCCCTGTTTCAAGAAGCCGCTTACGCAGGCCGTGGAAGTGAAACCGGACGGCGAAGCGGTGCTGGAATTCCAGCGGAAAATCCCCAATCCTCAGAAATGGTCGTCCGAACATCCCAACCTCTATACGCTGGTGCTCACCTTAAAACAGCCCGATGGCGATGTGGTGGAATCGGTCAGCCACCGCGTGGGTTTCTGCAAGGTCGAAATTAAGGATCGGCGTTTTCTGGTCAATGGCGTTCCGATTTATCTGAAAGGCGTCAACCGCCACGAACACGATCCCGACACCGGCCGCGCGATTACCGAAGAAGGCATGATTCGAGATATCCTGCTCATGAAACGGCACAACATCAACGCGGTTCGTACCTCACATTATCCCAATCACCCGCGCTGGCTTGAACTTTGCGATCAATACGGTCTTTACCTGATCGACGAAGCCAACCTCGAATCGCATCACTTCTGGGACAAATTCTCCAAAGATCCGCTCTGGAAAGAGGCTTTTCTCGATCGAGCCATCAATATGGTGGAACGCGACAAGAACCATCCCTCCATCATTATCTGGTCGCTGGGCAATGAATCCGGCTTCGGCCCCAACCATATCGCGATGGCGGATTGGATTCACGCGTACGACAAGACCCGCCCGGTGTTTTACAATCCCGCCGACAATCATCCCTGCGTCGATCTGATTTCCCCCATGTACGCGCGCCCCAAACAAATCGAACGAATGGCGCAACGCGAAAACCGCCCCATCTTTCTCTGCGAATACGCGCACGCGATGGGAAACAGCTGCGGCAACCTCCGCGAATATTGGGATATCATCGAATCCAACGAGTTGCTGATCGGCGGCTTCATCTGGGATTGGGTCGATCAAAGCCTGCGCAAACGCACGCAGGACGGCGAAGAGTATTTCGCCTACGGCGGCGATTTCGGCGACCACCCCAACGACGGCAACTTCCTCTGCAACGGCCTGGTCTCCTCCGAGCGAGTCCCGCATCCGAGCCTGATCGAATACAAAAAGATCCTGCAACCGCTCAAAGCCGAACTCCTCGACGGAAACCGCGGACAGATTCGAATTACCAACAAGTACGATTTCACCAATCTGAACGTTCTGGCGGTGTCCTGGGAACTGACGGAAAACGGGATAGCGATTCAACAGGGAACGCTCGATTCCATCAACCTCAAACCCCGGGATTCGCGGAACGTAACGGTACCCTGGAAAAAACCGGAACCCAAACCCGGCGCGGAATATTTCCTGACTCTTCGGTTCGCGTTGAAAAACGATACGCCCTGGGCTGAAAAAGGCCACGAAGTGGCGTACGAACAATTCCCGCTCAATCTCGAAGCCCCCGAACCGCCCGCGTTGGATATCGCTGCCATGCCCGAACTCGGTCTCTACGAATCCGACAAGTATGCGGTCGTCGATGGCCGGGATTTCTACGTCTTCTTCTCCAAAGGGGAAGGCCTGATTAAAACCCTGCGGTATCGCGATAAGGAGCTCATTAAAGCGGGGCCGGTTCTCAACGTCTGGCGCGCTCCCACCGACAACGATATCGGCGGCGGCGCGCAGAGCAACGAACGCGTCTGGCGTCTGGCCGGGCTGGATCGCGTGGAACAGCAGACCCGCAAGGTGACGGTGGAACGAATCGATCCCAAGCGGGTTCGCATCCAGGTGGAAGCCTTCGTTTCCGCGCCGGGAAGCCGGAACGGATTCAACACGATTCTGACTTACACCTTCTTCGGCAGCGGCGATATCCTCATCGAAACCCAGGTCGATCCATCCGGCGATCTTCCCCCGCTTCCCCGGCTCGGCCTGCAGATGGTGGTATCCGGCGATTACAACCAATTGACCTGGTTGGGACGCGGACCCCATGAAAACTATCCCGACCGCAAGGAAAGCGCGCTGGTCGGTCTTTATAGCGGGACGGTGGACGAGCAATACGTACCCTACGTTCAGCCCGAGGAAAACGGCAACAAATGCGACGTGCGCTGGATGGCGTTAACCAATCCCAGCGGGGCGGGGCTTCTCGCTCAAGGAATGCCGCTGTTGCACGTCGGCGCCCATCACTATTCCACGCGCGATCTGGACGCGGCCAAGCATACCTGGGAACTCAAACGCCGCGACGATATCACGCTCACGCTGGACTTCAAAACGATGGGC
>CAZFOX010000571.1:0-3903 GCA_964520565.1 uncultured bacterium
AAGATTGCGTTCCGGCTTTGATTCTGCCATTGACTTTTTCCACCGTCGGCGGGACTCTGTTGGCTCTCGTCGCCCCGGTCATGATTCTGGGCGGTATCTATCTGGGAATCTTTACACCTACCGAATCGGCGGGTGCGGCGGTGCTTTATATCTTGGCCGTCGATCTGCTGTTTTACCGTTCGCTTCTGAAGAGAGGCGTACTCCTGCAAGTCCTGGCACGGGCGGGACGCAGCTCGGCACAGATCATGATGATCGTCGCGGGAGGTTCGTTATTTTCGTACGTACTTCAGGAAACCCATCTGACCGACGAACTGAGCCGCATGATTTTGGCTGTTAGCGAAAACCGGATCGTGCTTCTCCTGTCGATCAACGCCTTTTTGTTGGCGATGGGATGTTTTATCGATGCGATCTCGATTATCTATATCTTCGTTCCGATTTTCATACCGGTGATTCACCAAGTGGGCATCGATCCAGTCCATTTCGGTATTGTGCTGACGGTCAATATGGCCATCGGTCAGATCACGCCGCCAGTGGGTGTTAACCTGTTCGTGGCTTCGACCATCACGGGGATCGATCTGGGAAAACTGAGCCGTGCAGTTGTCCCGTTTGTAGTGGCGGAAGTCATCGCATTGCTGATTATCACCCTCTGGCCTTCGCTAGCGCTGTTCCTGCCGGGTTTTATGATGGATGGGGGGTGATACAGGTGAGATATCGTTTTTAAGGCTCGGTGTAAACCTCGCCCTCCCACTTTGGCTCGGTGGGAGCCTCGCCCTCCCGATTTATATATCCTCTCGATGCAGTGCATCCCGTAATTTCTTATGAACGTTCCTCTTTCGCAGCCAGAAAACGCCGAGACAATCCAGGAGACCTACCCAGAGGCGGTTATGGATGGTGTATTTAGTTTTACCGCGCTGGCGGGGGCGGTGATTGACCGGCCATTCGCCAATGCGGTATCCCTGCATGATTACCAGCGTGGGTATGAAGCGATGCATGCCGTTAAACAGGGGAAGATGCGCGACGCATTCCCTCCGGATCGCGCGGAGGGAACAACCCACGTCGCGTACGGTCTTACCAGTCAGCCAGTTGCGGAAGGCGTTGGCGATGCGGGATGCCAGGATGCGTTGCAATGAATCGCGGCGTTTTTCCCGGTAGCCGTTCGCCATATCCGTTTCGCCGGACTGTACCTTCTCCACCAGCGTGGGGATATCGCGGGGATCGTTCTGGCCGTCGCCATCCAAGGTGACCAGAATCGCGCCATGACTCTTTTGGAACCCCAGCCACATGGCGGCGGACTGACCTACGTTTTGTGCGAAGTGAATCGTCCTGTGGCGGGGATTATCCTCACATAGACCGTCCAGGATTTGGGAACTGCCGTCGGTGGAGCCGTCGTCGATCCACAGGATTTCATAGTTCCAGGACGTTTCGGCGAGTACCGTATTTACTTCATTGGCGAGGATGGTAATGTTTTCCGCTTCGTCTTTAATCGGAATGATAATGGAGAGGTCTCGCTCGGCGCGTTCGTTCAAGTTTCAAATCCCTTCTTTTTTACTATAAGCGTGAACAGTAAAATTTCTTCTCCCAGGGCCCGATTTTTACTCATAAATCTTAAAGCAAAAACGCCCCGAAGGGGCATAGTATGATAGCCCAGGGCAACGCCCTGGTGATAGGGATAAGATAAACGTTCCACCCTAAAAGGGAAAAAATCTGGAAGGTGTAGTTTTATTTATATCGCCATTTCAGGCTTTATTTTGTTTGATACATTTAACCCAGGCCGATTGCTTGGGCTATCCTACATCGCCCCGTTGGGGTTTGTTCTGACGCATTTTCTTTGGGGAAGAATTTGCCCAATGGAAGAGTGAAACGAACTATACACATGGAACGCCGTGTTTTAGTATAAGAGAAGGATCAAAGACTATCATCTTTCGAGGTGGATCATGCAGAAACCTTCTCCAATAAACCGTCGGCAGTTTTCCAAAATCGCCGCCGCCAGCCTGGCCGCCACCGCTCCCGCTCTGAACGTTCTAGGCGCTAACGATAAGATTCAGTTAGGATTCATCGGCCAGGGAGGACGCGGCGGTTTTCACTTTCAACAATTTCTCGGATACGACGACATCGATGTCGTCGCTCTCTGCGACGCCTATATGCCGAATGTGGAAAAGAGCGCCGAGCGCGTCGGCCATTCCGTCCTGAAAACGCAGGATTTCCGGCACGTATTGGATAACAAGGACGTGGACGCCGTGGTGATCGCCAGTCCCGACCACTGGCACGCCCTGCAAGCCGTTATGGCCTGCCAGGCGGGCAAGGACGTTTATGTGGAAAAGCCCATGAGCCGCACGGTGGTGGAAGGCCGGACGCTGATCAAAGCGGCGGAGAAATACCGGCGCGTGGTGCAGGTCGGCCAGCAGCAGCGGAGTTCGAAGCAATTCCAGCAGGCGGTTGAGATGGTGAAGAACGGCGAAATCGGGCACGTCACTTCCGCCCGTTGCATCAATATCTGGAATATCGACGGCTACCTCAGCCCGCAGGGCAAACACGGAATCGGCGTGTTTCCCGACGGCGATCCGCCCGAAGGGCTGGATTACGATCTATGGCTGGGGCCTGCCCCCCTGCGTCCCTACAATCCCAACCGTTTCAAGGTCAATTTTTATTTCTTCCTCGATTACTCCGGCGGCATGCTGACGGCCTGGGGCGTGCATCTGTTCGATATCGTCATGTGGGCGATGGGGCCGCAGTTCAAGGCTGCCTGCTGCATGGGCGGCAAGTACGCGCACGACGACGAACGCGATACGCCCGACACGGCGGAAGTCACCTGGGATACGCCGGGTTATACCTTCTCGTTCACCCTGCGCCACGGGAACGGCTTCCCCTACGAGATGGAATGCGACGGCATCGATCACGGCGTTTATTTTTACGGCGATAAGGCCACCATTCTGGTCAATCGCCGCTATTTGAAAATCTATCCCGAAAACGACCGCAAAAATCCCACCGTGATTCCCGAAAGCGGAGGCGACCACGAACACAAGCGCAACTGGCTGGAATGCATCCGCTCTCGAAAAAATCCGGTCTGCACGCCCCAAGAGGGACATGAAGCCAACCTGCCGGGACTCCTGGCGCTGATCTCCTTCCAGGTGGGGCGGGAAGTGAAATTCGATTATGAAAAAGAAAAGATCGTCGGCGATGCGGAAGCCAGCAAACTGCTGACACGCAAATACCGCAAACCCTGGGTGTTGCCGAAGATTGGGTGATATAAGAAAAAATAAGATACAACGGGAGGGCGAGTTTCTTATCGAGCCTGGGTCAAAAAATCCTTGAAAATAATGGCTCGGCTGGAGCCTCGCCCTCCTAGAACTGTTTTCTATTTATCTCTCCAGAAAAAACGCCTCCACTTTCGCGGGATCGCCGATCGCGTTCTCCGGTTTCGGGTGGCTTTCATCAAACACGCAAAGCGATTCGTATTCCTGAATCTGCACGAAACTTTCGTCTACAATCCCCTCTTTTATAGGGACATTTTTTTTATCCAATCCCAGGTGTTTGGCGAAGAACGCGTAACTTCCCTGGCGTTTGGAGGGGCCGTAGTCGTGGCCTTCGTTGGCTAAGTGCAGATTCTCGACGGCGTTTTCCGCGCCGTAGGCGCGATAGACGCGCTGGATGTAGGGGAACCCGATCTCCGGGAAATGCTGCGTCCAATCCTTACCGTCGGATATGAGCAGCATCGGCTGCGGTGCGTGCCGGGCGGCGATCTCGACGTTATTGGTTTCATGCTTGTCGCTGACGTGAATGGGCATCCCGCTTTCGCATACGCAGCCTCCGAAGAAATACGAAGAGACCTGCACGACGGGAATGGAGACCTTCACCCGCTCGTCCACCGCCGAGAGAAGAAAGGTCTGCGTGCCTCCCCCGGAC
>CAZFOX010000572.1:0-3902 GCA_964520565.1 uncultured bacterium
ATTCGTACAGGCTGGCCTTCTTGTCCTTCGCCTGGAATTCCTGGAGGCGGATTTCAAAGGCCTTGCCGTTGTTCTGCGCAACCTGCGGCACGGCAACTCTTATCAGAGATGCGCGATTCTTCTGGATGTAATTCAGTACCTCTTTCGGCTCGCTGGCATCGTCGTACCGAACCTTGCGCTCACCGCTTGCTTCCGCTTGTTCGATCAACACCGCAAGTTTGGCGGCTTCTTCCATCACCGGTTTGTACGAGGTTAATACGGTCATGACCGCCGCCGACTCGGGAAGGCGCTGCTGGGCCATGACTTCTTCGATGACGACGTCCATCCCAAATTCACCGATGACCTTTCGCGCCACCGCTTGAATCCGGGTTCGGAACTCGGCCATGCGTTGGTTGACTTCGTCTTCCAATCCTTCATGGCGAATGACGTTAAACAACGCCATTTCTTCCTCGATCCAGGTCTGAACGTATCCTTCGGTCATCCCCGCCGATTCGGTGGTAAGGATATGCAGGCTGGAGACGCGCCGGGTGGGCTGAGTGACAATCGCTTGTAACCGCGCGCATTCGGCGGACAGGGTTTTATCGCCTTTCATTTTCGCCATTGCGCCCTCGGCGATTTCCACTGCCGTGGATTTCCCCAGAATGCGGGATAGAGACGATTTCGATTCGCCAATAAGAACGCGTTCGACGATCTCAATGCGGGGAAGGTCTTCAACATCGATCAGGCGGTTGATCTCTTCGATGTGCTGCCGGTGTCCCTCGGCAAGAAGGGCTGCCAAGGCGGCAACACCCGCATGAAGGCTGGCTTCTGGCGCCAGAGCGGCCAGCGCTGCGTCTTCTTCGCTCGCGTCGAGATTCGCCTGGCGAAAAGCCACCGCCTTTTCACCGAGCCGGGCATCCCGCTGGACTAGCAGCCGCCTCGCCAGCCCCACGTGCTGCGAGTCCATGACCGCGTCGATGTTGCGCGCCCAGAACTCAGCGTGTAAGCGGAAGAATACTTCCATTGCTTCCTGGTCTACTTCCGTTTCGATCACCTCAACGGTGATCTCTTCTTTTCCCACGGTCATGGTGCGGTTCACGACGCGTTCGTGGATGAAAAGAGGAATGGCTTCGATCCAGTCGTCCACCTGGATGATCCAGTGCGTGTCTCCACCACCCCGCTCTTGGGAAATGCGTCCCAGGCCGGGACTGCTGTACGTGTAATGACCCCCTTGGCGTATCAAATCGCGCAAGTCTTCTTCCTTGCCGGGATGCACGTCCCGGAACAGGTTGGCATTGGCCAGATTGACAGTTTCCGCTGGATGCAGGCGCTGAAGAAACACAATATAAGCAGCCGGGTCTTTCCGGGTTTTTTCCAACTGATCGCGAAAATCGGCGGCCACCCGGTACAACTCGCGAATCCTATCTTGCAAACGGTCGAGAACCATGCCGCAGGTTCCCGCATCAGGACGGCCGATAGCATGACGCGACGATTCATCTTTCTCGCGCAGCATGTTCTTGAATTCTTTGGATTGATATTCGAACAACGCTTCCTCGAAGGCGTTGAGTGCGCCGACGGTCTGCGCGAAGGGAGTCTGTTTGCGCTGTTGAATCAGGTGCAACAGGCGGGTGGCTTGAGTTTGCAACTCCCGGATACCCATGCTGGCCTGATGCAATTTTTTGACATAGGGTAACAGCCCTTCTTTGTCGGCCAGCACCTTGGAAACGGATAGAAGATGCGCTTGGTTGCCGAATGCACGGCTGAGGCGTCCCGCCACCATCCGCATCCCGTTCTGACGGGCGGCGGTGGAAATGCGTTGGATATTCTCCCCCTCAATCTCCATGTCGTATGTGGATGCGATGGCTTCGTTGATAAGTGCCCGTTTTTTATCGACGTCGTCGATCTCTTCGTCCATCAACCGCACCACACGGGTTTGGTCGTAAGGGATATCCAGGCGCAGCTGGCCGATCATCCACGATACCCACCGGTCGCGCCATTTAATCGTTTTTTCGATAAGTTCCACCGCCCGGCTGTCGAGCGTTCCATTCACGCCGGGCAGGTCACGCAGGCGGCCAATCAATACTTCGATTTCACCGGCTGTCGTCTGCGTTTCCGCCGAGGTGGCCAGTTCATTCAGGCAGGCGGCATAGTCGAAAGCACCTTCCTGGCCACCGCGCCGCCGTTTGAAGAGTTCGTGTTCCAGGCAATTTCCCACTTCATAGAGCACACATGTGCGGATTCCTTCAAAAGCGGAGAGATCGAATTGTTCGAGTTCTCGGGCCAACTTGGCGTCGCGTGCGCCCTGCAGGAATATCCCGAACGCATTGTTACTATCGAGAACCGTTCCCCGCAAAACGGCTTTCAACGTGTCTAAATCAGAAACGGGAACTATAGCGGTATAGTCCAGAAGAGTATGAATCGTTTCGCGTTGCGATTGTCCCCCGGCAGAGCAAACCAGGTATAGAGCCGCCAAACCCGCCAGCACTTCCACACCACGATCGCTTCGGCTGTCGCCGTTTGCTTCTTGTGAGAGATTCGTCAACCAGCTTACATCGGCCTGGATGGCCGGATCGGTATTCCCCTTGAGAATTGAGACTATGGCGTTGTGGTTTTTCATCCATCCGATCGAAATCCGAACGGTCTTCTCCCGGTAAGGCTGGAAGGACGTTTGTACAAGGGGGTGGTTCTTATAAGTATCCAGGAACCGCAGGCCTTTTTTCAAGAAATCGGAAGCGGCAAGAATAGCGGTATCCGAACTGGAACCCGATTCCAACTCGCATGCGGCCGGAAAAGCACCGAGCGTTATCGAACCCGCACCGAGCAGATTGCCCGGCAGGCGGCGCGCTTTTTGAACGTTTGTTCGCTGGTTGTGCGATTCGATAATACTGATGGGGAAAAAATCGGATGTCATGATAGATAAACCTCATACGATGCAAAATCGATTTATTTTACATACTTGCTTAAAGGACAATTTCGATACGTATTCAGCGAGAAAATCCCAATTATTTACTTGTACTTTGTAATAACTTTAGGCTGTTTTGGATTCCCATATCCAAATATGTGGATTGAATTACGAATCCCTTTATCCAACCGCTTCTATCCTATAGGAATGTTTTGTTTTACAATTGATTGCCTTAAAATTCAATCATTGAAGACGTTAACGTTAACGTTAATTATCTCTTGTGGATAAGCCAACGTCAATGCTTGGAGTGTAGAAATGCCCCGTTTTACTTTCATCCCGGCATTTAATTAACATCTTTATCCTTATTTCTGGGACACATTTAACCGGGACAAATCTCAATTGCATCTCGATCCTCTACCGTTAAGAATCATTCAACATACAATGCATATCTCTGGACGGAATTCCGAATTGAAACTACCGTTTCCCCAGATTATTTTACCTAAAAACAGAGAGCGAGTGGCCATGACCGAGCAGCGTACCTTTTTACCCGGAACCCAAATTGAAATTCTGAACGAGACGATTGAGCGGGGTAATTTCCGGCACGTCCTTTTCGATTTTGACGGCACCCTGTCCTTGATCCGCGAAGGGTGGCAAAAAGTAATGATCCCGATGGGTGTCGAGTTTCTGAAGGAAACCGGAACAGGTGAAAGCGACGAAGAACTAACCGCCGTGGTCGATGAATTTGTGACCCGGTTGACCGGAAAACAAACCATCTATCAGATGATTCAATTGGCCGAAGAGGTCAAAAAGCGGGGTGGAACACCCAAAGAACCCTTGGAGTATAAATATATATACCTCGACCGTTTGTGGGAGAAAATTAAATATCGTGTGGAAGGCCTGAAATCGGGCAAGTACAAACCGGAAGAATTCATCATGCCGGGCGGATATGAATTACTCAAGGCTTTACGGGAACGCGGTTGCACAATGTATCTGGCCAGCGGTACCGACCGCCCCTATGTCC
>CAZFOX010000573.1:0-3896 GCA_964520565.1 uncultured bacterium
CACCCCGGCTCATCCCAGTAGGAGATAGGGAAAACCTCTCACCCTGGTTGAGAGAGATACCCGACATTTCCAGGCGGTCAGACTACTAGCCCTTTCCAGCATAATACTTTTATAATCGAGATGCGGAGAGAGGGATTGCCGAATTCTGAATCGATGGAGAATAGAAATCATGATCGTACAAAAACCAATCACCCGGCGTGGATTTACGAAACTATCGGCGGCAGGCCTTTTTGCGCTGTCTTCGGGGCAGCGGGACGGAGCGCACGCGGCGGATAAAGGCGCGATACGGCTGGGCGGGCCGGTGATGGAAAAGTATGAGTCGCCGGAACAATGGGTGGCGATCCTGAAGCGGCTGGGGTACAGCGCCGCCTACTGTCCCGTCGATCATACCGCCGGCGACGATGTGGTGAACGCCTACGCCAAGGCGGCCAAAGAGGCGGGCATCGTCATCGCCGAGACGGGCGCCTGGAGCAATCCACTCGATCCCGATGAGGCCAAACGCAAGGCCGCCCTGGAAAAATGCCGCCAGCAACTGGCGCTCGCCGACCGGATCGGAGCGAACTGCTGCGTCAATATCGCGGGCTCGGTGGGGGAGGTCTGGGATGGGCATCATCCCAAAAACCTGACCCGGGAAACCTTCGATTGGATCGTGGAAACCACGCGCGCGATTATTGACGACGTCAAACCCACCCGAACGTTCTTTACTTTGGAAACCATGCCCTGGGCTTATCCCGATTCGGTGGATTCGTACGTGCGGTTGATCGAGGCCATCGACCGTAAGCAATTCGCCGCTCATTTCGATCCGGTCAATATTGTGAACTGTCCCGAGCGGTATTATTCGACCGGCGATCTGATCCGGGAAGCGTTTGCCAAATTAGGTCCGAAGATCCGCAGTTGCCACGCCAAAGACATTACTCTAAGTCAAAAACTGACGGTGCATCTGGATGAAATCCGCCCCGGCCTTGGGAATCTGGATTATGCGGCGTTCCTCCAGGAACTGAGCCGCCTGGATGGAATCCCCCTGATGCTGGAGCATCTCGGCACGGCGGAGGAATACAACCAGGCCGCCGCGCATATCCGCTCGGTGGGCGAGAAGAACGGCATGCGGTTTATGTGATTAGGGGTAGTTCTGTCCAACAAAAAATGAGGTAATGTTTTAACCGAGGGAAGAAACGATTGTATTTTTATCGAAAACCAACGATTTCCCTTATATTTCTCCCCCAAACTGGGGGAGATAAAGAGGGGATTGTCGATTCAATCGATCATCTCCACCCTTAATCCCTTCCCAACCTGGAAAGGAAATTCTCTTCATTCATTCGACTAAATACTTACAAGCCTTGATAAAATTTGCAGATACCTGGATTTCAATTATCTATGGCTAGGCTTGATTTGGATCATCGACCATTGTGGTTTAATCCGCGCTGCTCGAATAATCTGGCATCAAACCAAGTAAAAAAATGAAAACGATAGATAAGCGGAGTGAAGGTACAGAATAAATTACGCATTCCCCGCAGAGGAATGCGTATCTCCATCGACCTATCGAAATCCAAAAGTTTACCGCTGTACCCGTCCCGATTGATCGCCGCCCGCCAGCAGCTCCACTTCCTGGACGCTGACCAGGTTGTAATCGCCGGGGATGGTTTGCTTGAGGCATGAGGCGGCGACACCGAACTCCAACGCGTCCCGGTCGGATTTTCCCGCCAACCATCCGTAAATCAGTCCGGAGGCGAATGAATCTCCCCCGCCTACCCGGTCGACGATGTGAATGGGGTATTTCTTGCTGAGCAGGAATTCCTGGCCGGTATGCAGACAGGCCGACCAGTTGTTGTCGGAAGCCGAAATACTTTCCCGCAGGGTGATGGCGGCCTTTTTCAGGGAGAAGCGGTCGATCATCTGCTTGGCGACGGATTTGTAAGCCTCCACATCCAGTTCACCGGCGCTGACATCGCTCTTGCCGGCTTTGATGCCGAAAACGCAGTCCGCGTCTTCCTCGTTGCCGATGGCGATATCGACGTATTCCATCAGGCCGGTCATGACCTTCCGGGCTTTTTCCTTATCCCACAGTTTTTTACGGTAGTTGAGATCGACGCTCACGGTGACTTTCTTGCTATGCGCGATCTGAAGCGCCTCTTTGACGACCTCGGGAGCGGAATCGCTCAGTGCTGGGGTGATGCCCGACCAGTGAAACCAGGCCGCCCGGTCCAGTACGCGATCCCAATCGATCCTCCCCGGTTTCAACTCCGCGATGGAGGCATGAGCGCGGTCGTAGATCACTTTGGAGGGACGTTGCGAAGCGCCGTTCTCGACAAAATAAATGCCGACCCGCTTTCCCTCCCGCACGATGTGCGAAGTATCCACGCCATACTTGCGCAGCGAATTGACGACCGACTGCCCGATTTCGTGAGCGGGAAGCGCCGTCACAAAAACCGATTCCAGGCCGTAATTGGCCAGGGCGACGGAAACATTGGCTTCCGCCCCGCCGAAAGTTGCGTTATACACATCGGTTTGCACGAACCGCTGATTATCCGGCGGAGACAGACGCATCATGATTTCGCCGAATGTGACCGCTTTAATCGACTGTGTGGATGAATTCATCGCCGTTTCCTTCTTCTTCCCTGGCGTAAAAGGCGCGCCGGTTTATTCGCCCTGGATGCCCCTCCAGGCTTGGTGAATCAGCATACAATGACTAAGCAGGCATCTCCAGTGTAATGAAATCGTTCCGTTGAAAAACGCATCTTCCTCATTGTGTTTATATTACAAATGTCATTCGTTGGAATCATGACCGGTGTATCGAGAAATCATCGTTCTGTATTTCTGCGCAATATTTGCGCTCGGATAGCGGCATCTTTGAGAAAAAAATGCGCAAACAATGTTATAAGTTCAAAAAAAACAATAATTTATAAATTGGCACGTTCCATGCTCTATGGAGGGATGGGTATTTTCCAAAAAATCAACTTCACAGGGTGAAGGAGGAAACACGATGCGAAATGCTTTTCGAACAACCGTGATTGCGGGCGTTGCACTGGCTTTATTCATGGGTTCTCTTTTAACGATGGCGCAGGATCAGGGCGGGCGCCGGGGTAATTTCGATCCCGAACAGATGCGCGCCATGATGATGGAACGGATGAAAACGCAACTGGAAGCCTCGGACGATGAATGGAAAGTCATCGAGCCGCTGGTTCAAGCCGTTATGGAAAAACAGATGGCCACTCGGCAGGGTATGCGGGGCTTTGGCCGATTCGGCGGTCCCGGCGGTCCTGGCGGTCAGGGTGGCCCCGGCGGCCCCAACGCTCCCCAAGCTCAGGGACAAGGGCAAAGAGGTGATCGTCCCGATCGTGGTGGCCAGCGAGGATTTCAACCGCCCAGCGATCCCGAAGCGGAGGCTCTGCAAGCCGTCCTGGAAAATAAAGAAACCTCTGCGGACGAAATCAAAGCGAAGTTGACGGCCTATCGGACGGCCCGCCAGCAGCGGGAAGCGGATCTAAAAAAAGCGCGCGAGGATTTGCGCAAGGTACTGACCCTCCGCCAGGAAGCGCAGATGGTATTAATGGGCTATTTGGATTGAATCATCCAAATTATAGCAACTGGTCCAGGACGATTAATTCGGACTGGATTTAATCCCCTCCCAGACTCCCCCCAGAACATCGGGGGGAGTTATGGAAGAACCGGGCAGAACCAATTCGGTTCTTCCATAACTCCTCTCGGTCAAACGGTCCCAGGCACCTCTACCGGGTTGGACGAACGATCGAGCGAATAATCGGAGCGGTTATCATGGACGAATTGCTGAAAAAAATGGTCGAATCCAAACAACTCTCCACCCTGGATGCGGAGACGTTGCAGCAGGAGATCGATCGGGAAGGCTCCGAAACCATTCGTACGGAGGAAGATGTCCTGCG
>CAZFOX010000574.1:0-3894 GCA_964520565.1 uncultured bacterium
GCCCTACGATCCGGAATTCGAACGTGAAATGAATGCCGCTCGGAGCGTGATGCGCAAGTATCGCAACGCCCTTCGGGAATTGGCCCAATGACTTGGCGTTGGATATCCAAGTTGGCGGTATTGGCCATTCACAACGAACAACTGGCCGAACATGGAGGCCGTCCCGGCGTCCGGGATGAAGGATTGCTGGAATCCGCCTTGAACCTGTCTCGCAACTTAACCGCTCATAGCGACATGGGCGAGGCGGAGTTGGCAACGGCATATGCTTTCGGATTGACACAAAATCATCCTTTTATCGATGGAAACAAGCGAACCGCATTCGTTGTGTCGGTTACATTTCTCCTTCGTAACGGATTTGAAATAACCGCTTCCGAAAAAGAAGTGGTCGAAACCTTCTTGCGCCTGGCCGGTGGCGATATAACGGAAAAGCAACTGGCTTCCTGGTTCTCTCACAATGTTGTGCCGATCGGAAAAGAACAAACGTGATTATAATGAATTGTTAAGCCTCTTCGCAATGCTCTCCACAATGCTGAGAGAACCCGTCTAATCCCATATATGCGCTAAAGCGTTAATTAGAGCGGTTCATAAAAGTACATCCGATAAGTTTCACGCTCCATCTTCGAAAACGCCAATCATCTTTGAGCTTTTCCAAAACGCGAATACGAACGGAATGAGGAAATCCACTCGAGATAAGGCAGGAGTTTTCTACACGGTTTAAACGCCGATGTTATCACACCGCTAAATCGTTATCGCTCGATCGGTTGGCAGAACGGGTGAAAAGAACGATCCCGAAAGTCAGCGGCCCCAACCGTCCGCAAAACATCAGGAAGGTGATAATAATCTTGCCCATATTCGACAGAGAGGAAGTAATGCCCATGCTGAGTCCCACCGTTCCCAACGCCGACGCCGCCTCAAACAGGTTTTGAATGAAATCTGTTTGTTCGGTGAGCTCCAAAAAATACGTACCGGTCAAGAGAGTCAACAAATAAAAGCCCAGGCGGGAGACTGGCTTTTCTCGATAGGATCACGAACGATCCGAATGTCATATACCCGATCCCGCCCAGTTGAATCAGCACCAGAATGACGATTTGACCGAAATAACTATAGCAATCCGAAACGCTGACGGGACTCAATCCCGTGGTGGAGATGGCGGAAGTCGCTACAAACAGGTTATCGAGCGCACCGGCTCCCGTTCCCTTTTGAGAAAACGGAATGCAAAGAAATATCCACCCGGCGACAATGTAGGTGAGATACCCGATTCCGGCTAGTTTCGCCGGATGCAAGCCATCGGTCACGGTGTGATATCGTTCGAGCAATGTCCGGATTATGGGCATGAATTGCTAACTTTCTCAACATAATCGGTTAAAACATTGAGCGCTCGGCCGAAACAAAACATCAATATTATAGTATGGCTTTCAAACAATGGAATTGCGATAGTAGAGGGTGAGCGATGACAGGGTAGTGGATGATGAGAGATCGTAATTCCTGAAAGGGATTAGTAATCTTCGCGGATTGATTGATTCGGCTGAATAGATACAAAACGACAATTCATTTTCGGTTATGGATCTCACGCGAAAAAAGCCCCATCCGATTGGCATGATGCAAGCCGATCGAATAGTGCATTTTTCGGCAACCAGGATTTCCTCAACATCGGGTGGTTCGTGCTCCGTTAGGCCGAACTGTGCTTGTACGCGTTTCGATTCTCAAAGAAGCGACAGCAATTGAACAACTTGAACCATGAGAAAAACGTACAAACCGATTATAGGAAGAAACGCAATCAGCTTCATCGGTTTGCCCTCCCGTTTTTTTGTCACATATTTTTGATTAGAGTTGGGATCAAGAAAAAAGTTCCCTTCAATTCGCATGGGGGGCGCGAATCGAACGGAACTGCAGAGGGGAGAGAGAAAAGCGTTTTATGAAAAGAACCATGGGTTCTTGTTTTCCTTTGTGGGTTAGTTCAGGTACGCCAGCATTTGCACCAGGAAGAAGACGTATATACCAATCAGCGGTAACGTGGCAAAGAACTTCATCGGCCTGTCCTCCTTTTTTGTTTTCTCTTCGTAAATCGCGTTCACAACATAATACGCAAGGGAGGACAATATATTTTAAAGAATGAAGATTTTTTTTCGAATGGCCGATCAGGGGTTGGCACGGCTTCGGTTAATCTGCAGGTTTCGTTGCGCCTGCTCGTTGGCGGGATCGAGTTCCAGCACACGCTCGAACAATCGCGTCGAAGTCTCCAGATCGCCGCGTTGCGCGTACGCGACACCCAGGTTCAAAAGCAGTGGCGGAAAATCGGATAGCATCCGATTCGCTTCTTCAAACGCCCGCCACGCTTCGTCCGGCTGGCTTCGTTCGTTGTAATACACACCCAGGTTGTACCACCCCATGCCTGTCTCGCGCGGCGCGTTCCAGGCCAGAAACGGATTCCACACCAGTCCGGCGGATCCAACCACCCAGAGCATCGCAAAGCCAATCCGGTTCCATCCCGACTGGCGCCAGTTATCCCACGCCTTCTTGGCGGCGCTTGCTCCCAGGATAGCCAGGATTGGCAGCATCGCCGCCAGAAATCGATCCGAAGCGTAGTACACCAGCGACAGTAAAAGATACCCGGCGATTAATCCCGCCAGAAACAAGTCCATGCGGTCGCGTGAGAACGCAGCCAGCGGCAATCCGGCCAAACCGCCGAACAGGATCAACGCCGTAATCCACGAAAGTGCCTCCATCCAGCCAATCCATTGCTTTTCAAAATGCGCGGAATAATTCACCGCTGGCGGTTCGGCATAGAAAGCCCACAAGAATTTCTTGGCTTCGAGCACCATAAACTGTCCGGGATTGTGAAAAACCCAATCCATCGTACGGCGCACCCAGAACGACGAGGCCTCGGAAGGCGACAGTTCCCTTCCCGACAATCGAGACGCCAGATCGATACTTCCCTGTTTTTGCTGAATGATATCGTTGGAAAGTCCTTCCACCGGGGCCAGCCCCCCCTGCGCCCGCTCGTTGGTTCCCATATACAGCGTCACGCCTGAATTGGCGCTGATAAAAATCCAGCCACCCCCCTCCCAGTAATTGCGTATCGTGACGGGCATCCACACCGCCGCCGTTCCGGTCAGAAAAACCAGAACGCGAAGCGCCGCTCGCTGGAACTCCCGCATGGAAGAAAAAGCGGTTCGCAACGGAACGGCGAGATGCAGAAGAAGAAAAGGGAGTGTGAATATCAGGTTGGCCCGGCACAATACCGCCAGAGCGAATGCCGCCGATGCGCCCGCCAGCCATCCCCACCGCTTCCGGTCGATCCATATGGCGTACAACCAGGCGAAGATAAGAAACAAGAAAACGCCCAGAGCCGACGCCAGAATCTTGCTCTCGAAGAACAGGGAATAATGACAGAATCCATACAGCAGTGCCGCCCCACCCGCCCAGGCTTTCGGCAATCGTTTCCGGGCCAAAAGGTAGGTCAAGAAAACCGCCGCCACACCGATCCACGCCTGCCACCGCAATATCTCTTCGACCCGGTGAATACCCAGCCGATGCAACGCCGCCAGCGCGTAAGGATACAACGGCGCTTGATAGTACGGCCCCTCGCCCGGCAGCAACCACCCCTTCTGGTATACCGCCCGCCCCATCTCCCAATACATGCGCGCGTCGTTGAGAGGAACAATGGCGTTGGGAAGTTCGCGCAGATACGCATCCAGATAGAAAACGCGCAGCAGCATCGCGGCCAGCAGGATCGCGCCAACTCCCGCGATTTCGACAGCGCGCAATGTCTGTTGGCTCTCCATCCGCTTATCGTCCCGCGTCATAGGACCGTTCTCCGCACTGCGTTTTTCAATCCGGTTTTTCATGCAGGACTTGTTTATAGTACAGATCGTACAGCGATTCAAACCGGGG
>CAZFOX010000575.1:0-208 GCA_964520565.1 uncultured bacterium
TCGGTGATCGAAAGAAAAGACGGCCAATTGGGACATGCCGAGAAAATCATGCTCGACCTGGGTGCCCAAAATGGCATGCAGGTGGTGGTTACGAAAGACGCCAGTACGATCAACGCCTATCAGTTGAAGCATTTTGATGTTGTCATGTTTTATACAACCGGCGATCTGACCAAACTGGATAACGAAGCCGGAAAACCCAGTAAGGACA
>CAZFOX010000575.1:218-3890 GCA_964520565.1 uncultured bacterium
GGCCGAAAGGAGTTGATGAACTTTACGAATGGGTGAAGAACGGCGGAGCGTTTTGCGGCATGCATACTGCCGCCGATACATTAAGTGATAATGTGACCTATCGCAAACTATCGGGGGGTGTATTCAAAACGCACGGTCAGCAGGAAGTTGCTACAATATCCACGGCCAAAGAGCATCCTATCACGGCTCATTGGGGCAAATCCATTTCTCTAAATGATGAATGGTACATATTCAAGGATGTAACCAATACATTCACCCCGCTTCTGATGATCGAGACGAAGGGCATGAAGCAGGAAATGTATAATACCCTGGAACCGTATCCAATTACCTGGATCGAGGAAATTGGCCAAGGCCGGGTATTTAATACCGCCCTGGGGCATCGCGAAGATGTCTGGACGAATCCCGATTTCCAGAAACTACTTGTGAATGGAATCAAGTGGGCGGCAAAACGTCTGGATCAGTAGATACGCGTTTTATCTCGGTAGAAGGCATCAATACTAAAAAAACCTCTCGAAAGAGAGGTTTTTTATTTAATCGATGGATTATGCTTTTCAACAGAACCATCTTGTGGAGGTTGTTGCAGTTTTTCCTGGCTTTTCTGAATGGCCTCGATTCGTTGATCCAGCCATCGTTTCCCCTTTTTCATGATCGAACGGAATTTAACGACCTGATCCCGATCCTGGGGCGATTTGGGTTGAATACTTTCCGGAGTGATCAGGCATGCAATCAGGCACTTTTCATCCTGATTGTTGGATTGCAGATTCAATAAACCGGCGGCTTTCAGGAAACGCGCCACATTTTTACGGGGATTCCGTTTCACGACATCCCGGACATCTTCATCGTCTAAAAGAATGCCCCGCAGATGATTTAATAATCCGTTTTGCGTTCCGCAGACAGTCAACGGCCGTTCAACACCCGGCGGGAGATCGATTTCCACATCGAACTTGGAAGCGATTTCCTCAACCTTCATGGGACGGCTGACCGTTTTTCCAAAAAGCCCGACTTTTTCTTTAACCGTTGGCAATGTACCGCCATTGCGCTGCTTGACTCGATCCTTGAAGATATCCATCATGGTACGCACTTGCAGGGTTAAGCCGGCGTGTTTCAGGATCGAAAGAAACGATTTGATTTTATTTTCCTTGAAATAGTATTTTCTTAATTCGGGAGCAAAACTATATGTTCCTATTGCGTCTAGCAATTCCTTGTATTCTTTCATCATGGCCATGAATATCTGATCGCCCGATTGACCCGCTCCCGATAAATCCTCCAAAGGAACATGTCCAGCAGGGCTTATTCTTCTCTCAGTCGAGGCGGATGCCATATCCCGTTTAATATCATCCAGTTGCTCCGCCGCTTTGATCATATTCAGGCGTTGCTGAATTTCTTCTTGAGTAACTTTCGATTTGGATAAACTTTTTTTCTGCATCTTCTGAGAGACCTCGCCGAAAAATGAACGTCTCTCCTCACCAAGTAACCCAAATACAACACAATAATGAAATAACAAGCAAGGAATAAGTTTATTCTAATCGATTCTAAACTTTTGTATACCCTCAACTTGCTTTCCGTTACCTAAGAAAGTATCAGATATAGTTATCGGCAAAAAAAAGACAAAATAAATGAAAAAAGCATTATGGGAATTTTTCACTCCATTGTGAGTAGTTCAGCCACCAGGAGGATCACATAATCCTTTTATAGCGATAGACTTGGTGATAATAATGCTTTTTGCTAAACCACCATTCATAAAAAGCCGATAAATGATCCTATGAAAAAGATCCCTCAACCAGCCATTCTTGGCGGTCAACCCATCGCCGGCCACCCGTTGCCCTTTGTTCGTCCTCAACTTCCGAAATTGGAAACATTACATGAACCGTATGCAAAGATTTTCTCTAATGGGATGGTTACTACCGGTTCCAACGCCGAAGAACTTGGAAAACAGATCGGCCTGTACCTGGGTGTATCGCATGCTATTGCGGTTTCTAGTTGTACAACCGGCCTGATACTCGCCATACAGGCACTGGGATTGCCTCCCGGGTCGGAAGTGATTGTTCCCAGTTTTACATTTATGGCCAGTGGACTGGGGCTGGTCTGGAACGGTCTTCGCATCCGGTTTGTGGATGTTGACCGGGAGACGATGAATGTCGATCCGCAGTGTGTGGAAGGAGCCATTTCGCCTGGCACATCCGCCATTGTGGCCGTTCATCAATTTGGCAATCCCGCACCAATCGAGGCATTAGAACACATCGCAGAAGCGAGGGGACTTGCCTTGATTTACGATGCCGCACACGGTTTCGGAACGCTTCATCATGGAAAGCCTCTTGGGGGGAACGGTAAAGCGGAAGTGTTCAGTCTTTCGCCTACTAAACTGTTAATTGCCGCTGAAGGGGGAATCGTTGCCAGCAACGTTCCAACGATTGCCGAACACGTCCGCATCGGCCGTAATTATGGTAATCCGGGTAACTATGACTGCCTGTTTTCCGGCATGAACGCCCGGATGAGCGAACTGCATGCCATTCTGGCATTGCATTCGTTAACCCAATTGGAAAACGCCGCGCTTCATCGAAATGCCGCCGTGAAAAAGTACCGGCAGCGGCTCGAGTCCATTCCGGGAATCGGATTTCAAAAAATCCATCCCGACGACCGTTCGTCTTATAAAGATTTTTCGATAGTCGTGGATGAATCGCAATTTGGTTTGAGTCAAAGGCAACTTGAAAAAGCCTTGCAGGCCGAACAGATCCAGACACGGGTATACTATCAACCGGTACTTCACAAGATGCAGGCGTTTCGACAATTCACCAACGGGAAAACGGAACAATCCCTACCCAATACCCTTTATCTCGAATCTCATGCACTCAGTCTTCCCTTGTATTCCAACATGGAAGATAACGAAATCGACCGGGTATGTAATGCTATCGAGCGAATACACGCCTACGCCAAACGGATTACGAATTACCTGGCTCCTTCCGGGTGAAGATGCTTGTCGAAGAATTCCCGCGTCAGGCTTTCAATGAAAGGAAGGCCGAACATTCCCGTAAAGAATGCAGCGCTGTAATGCGCGCAGGGGAGATAGACCGTCCGGGGATACCCCAAAGATTTTCGTAGTTTTTCTCCATTGGAGCGTGGGACTGTATGATCGTTCCGCGCAAGAATTAGCAAAGTTGTTCGGGGATCGATATAAGGAGCAAACCGCAGGGGTTCCATTTCGATGACTTCACGCCAGTTTGTCACTCCTTTTTCTAGGGAAACTCGTTCGGTTTCAGGTAATCCATCCCGTAATCGCTGGAGAACTTCGTGATTGCTATTCGCCGCCAGAGAAGGCATATCTCCGCCCGCCAGTCCAAATACATTGGCTTTTAACCGGGGATCCACGCCAGCCAGAATCACATTCTTGATTGCGCCATAACTGACTCCAAAACTGCCAATTGATTCCTGATTTACTTCCGGCTGGGCGCATAACCAATCTAAAGCCATCCGGTCCCGGATAACAGCCTCTCGCAATCTTCTATCCAACTGTTGAATTGTCTCGAGATCGCGGGTTAAATCTTTGGGACGATGAACGATGAGACAGTGATAACCACGCCGGGAAAAGTATCGGGCGAAATGCGAAGCGACCTCATGTTTACCGCCGAGAATTGGGGATATCAAGATAGCCGGCCGGCGTTTGGAATCTTTACA
>CAZFOX010000576.1:0-3884 GCA_964520565.1 uncultured bacterium
CCGCCGATTAATACCCAGGCGGGCATGGTGTATTGCAGAAAGATGGCATTGGCGGCCGTGGTGAGTTTCATGGAAGCGACGTAACTGACGGTCATGACGACATAACTGATAGCGGCGAAGACGCCATGGCAGCCGATGCGCGGTAAAGAACGGGAGCGAGAACGATGCGCCAGATAGAAGTATAAAAACAGAGCGGCCAATGCGGATCGTATTCCAGAAATGGGCAACGCGGCCAGCGGCAACCATTTAATGGCCAATCCGCCGAAGGAAAACAACACGACCGCCGTTAAAGCGGCCAGAGTGGGACGAAGGTGGACGTGAGTCATGAGGGGTAGTTTATCCCGATCTGGCCTTGGGAGAGAAGGTGGCGATATAAAATCAATGGATCCCTCTCCTTTCCCCGAATCATGAAAGAATTGTTTTGCGGGAGGGGGTACGTGGGTTTGGTCTTGGAAACGGGAACGATACAATGACACTGTTATAGAGTGATTCTCAAAATTACGTTCCTATTCGCGTTTCGAGAAAGTCAGTCATTTCTAGCTTTTTCGAAGATGGAGCGTGAAATTAACGCACAAACTTTTGAGAACCACTCTTGACGCAGAACCAGCCGCGAATCCCGATTGGGGCGGGGGAGGATTCCCGGCTATTTCTTCATCATGAATCGAGACATCCAGTGCGTGTTCTTCACATTTACAAAGATTACTATCCTCCCACGTGTGGAGGAATCGAAATATCCATTCACCGCATGATCGAGGCGACGCGGGACGCTTGCGAGGAGATCGCCGTTCTGATCTGCAGCCGGAAACGGAAATCCGAATTCGCCGAAGTCGAGGGAACGCCGGTTTTCAAGGCGGGCGAATGGGGGCGGTTTCTTTCCGCGCCGGTTTCGCCCTATTTCCCCTATTGGCTCAAGCAGGTACGGGCCGATATTCTGCATTACCACCTCCCCAATCCCACCGCCGTGATTTCGCATCTGTTGGTACGCCCCCGCGGGAAAGTGGTGGTTCACTATCACAGCGATATCGTCCGGCAGAAACGCTGGATGAAACTGTACGGCCCGTTTCAGGATCGTTTTCTGGCGATGGCGGACCAGATTATCGTTACATCCCCGAACTATCTGAAATCCTCCGAAATCTTGCAACCCTACCGCCAGAAATGCTCGATCGTGCCGTTCGGCGTTTCGCTGACGCGTTTTTCGCCCAGTTACGAAGTGGAAGACCTGGCGCAGGTAATCCGCAGACGATACGGCATGAACCTGGTATTGTTTGTAGGGATTTTGCGCTATTACAAGGGATTGCATGTTCTCATCGACGCGATGGAACGGGTCGAGGGGAAACTGCTTATCGTGGGCGACGGGCCGCTATTGCCCGAACTTATCTCCTACGCCCAGCAGAAAAATTACGCCGACCGAATCGTTTTCTTGGGGCAGGTCGAATCGGTGACGCCCTATTATTATGCAGCCGATGTCTTCTGCCTGCCGTCCATTTACCGATCGGAAGCGTTCGGGATGGTCTTGATCGAAGCGGCCGCCTGCGGTCTGCCACTGATATCGACCGAGCTGGGAACCGGTACGTCGTACATCAATCGGGATGGAGTGACGGGTCTGGTTGCTCCACCGAATGACGCGAACGCGCTCGCCGACGCTCTGCGGGAAATTCTGGGAAGCCAGAGCTTGCGCAATCGGTACGGCGCGGCAGCGCGGCGGCGCGCGGCGGAGTTGTTTACGCAGGAAGATATGGGGAAAAACATTCTGAACATCTACCATCAGGCGCTGGGAACCAAGCCGCCGGACATGGCGAATCCGGACGAAGACGATCATTCCGACTGCCAGCCCGAGTGAATCGCGCCAATCGGATCCGGTGCATTTGAATAGCGGAGTGGGGATTATGGAAGAACTCCGGAAAACACAGGGAAATTGGCGAAGCCTGCCGCTTCTGCTGGCCCTGTTCTATATCGTTTTGATGACTCCCCTGATGGGGCGCAAGAACGGCTACACGGTCGATGCAACGCCTTCTTTCCAATTAACGCGGACGATTCTCACAACCGGCGAATGGTTTCCGCCCAACCTTCCGGTCAAGCAGGGTTATATCTATTCGGTTGTTTACATTCCCTTTTATATAATGGGAGACGCACTTTCAGCGCTGTTCCCCGGCGTGGACGCGGATTGGATTCACCGCAAATGCCTCTGCTGGATGAATACAGTTGTCACGGGGCTGACCGTGGGAATTCTATCGTTGGTGATTCGGCGTATGAAATACTCGAAAACCGCGCAAATCGCCATCCCATTACTTTTTGGATTCTCGACGATGGCCTTTAATTATGCGCGATACGATTACAACAAATGCCTGGCGGGATTGGGATTGTTGTTGGCGTTTTATTATGCGATTCGATTTGTCGAGCGCGGAGGCATGAAATTCATTCTGGCTTGTGGAGCGGTATTGGGTTTTCTGGCCGCCTTGCGCCTGGAGTTACTCATTGCCACGCCGGTTTTGCTCTGGGGCATTCTGCGCAGTCAGGAATCCTCCCGTGAGCGTTACATCAGTGGCGCGACTTTTCTGATTCCTTGCCTTCTGGGCATCGCCTGGGTCTTGTTTTATAACTACCGGTATTGGGGCGGCGAAGCGTCCGGGGGATACGAGGAAGGCTTTCAGGCCAATCCCATGCCCGGATTGATCGGCTTTTTGTTTTCCCCTGGCAAGAACCTTTGGGTATTCAATCCCGTCCTCTTGCTCCTTCCGCTTTCGTTGCGGACTTTCCGCGAGCAACAAAAGGCGCTCTTCCCACTTTGGCTGGGCATTGTGTTGACGGTGTTCGGCCTGTATTGCTTTTGGGGGAACTGGTGGGGCGGATGGGGCTGGGGTCCCCGGCATCTGGTTCCCCTGCTGCCGCTATTGATACTGCCGCTGGCGGTGGTCGTGGACAGCGGCAATCCCTCTTATCGGACACTCCTGGCGATTCTGGCTCTCGCCGGAATTGGGGCACAATGCCTGGGAGCGGCGGTCGATTTCAACGATGTCATCATGGCGCTAACGCGCAGCCAGGTCACCGAACCCGAACTGATCTGGAATCCAGTCTGGAACGCCCTGTTGCAGCATGGAATTCTGCTCGGTTACCGCCCCTTTTCCCTCTGGGATATCGGGTGGATCGGACTGAAAAATACCCTGCCGGGAGCCGTTTTTTGGAGTATGCTGATTTTATGGACGGGAACGTTAACCGGCCTGGCATGGGCGGCAATACGGCTGCATGATGTGGGCGATACTCCCGTCAAGCCAATGTCCTGAAGCACCACTTCGCGTTTCCTCTAAAATCGTTATGAAATGTATGAAAACAGGACTATAACCTTCTTCCAAAGGAACTGCACTCAATGGCCTCCCGACTTCTTTTGATTGTCGCGCACGGCAGCCGTTCTCCGGCCTGGAATCACGCCATCGAGACCTTTTCTTCTAATCTTCAGCAGGCGGTGCGGGATGAACCGGGAATCGAAGAAGCGAGTTGGTGTTATCTGGAACACGCTCAACCCAGTATTCCCGCGGCGCTGGAGCATCATTGCCGGGAACGGCAGCGCGAGATAGTCGCCCTTCCGCTCTTTTTATCGGTCAGCCAACACGTCCTAAGCGATATCCCCTCCGAAGTGGAATCGGCGGCATCTCTGTTGGAGCGCCGGGATCGAATGACCGTATACGAGTGCCATGGCCGCCGGGTCTATTTGCTGGACCCCCTTCCCAGTATCGATCTGCTGGCCGATAACATCGAACGCCGCGTCCGGCGGTTGAACGTTTCCATGAACGGGAACGGGTTGGTAGCCGTATATTATGGGGCCAAGAACTACCTGCGCCAATGGAACCATCTGGCCTTCCAGGTGCAATCGAAATTGCTGGAGCGCT
>CAZFOX010000577.1:0-3869 GCA_964520565.1 uncultured bacterium
AACATAATCGACTCCGAAGTAACGAAAATGTAATTTATTTTCAGAAGACTTAATCGTTACGTCTTTAATACAACATAAATTCGTCCACTGCTGTTTGCCCGATGGTGAAGACTACGATCCGGTTGGCATCGACGTCGGAGACGTAGAGCAGCGTGCCGTCGTGGATCGGCACGGTCACCATATCGGCGGGGCTGACAAAGGGCCCATTGGGGGATTCGGCGGCGTTGAGTCGCAAAACCGCTGCGGTTGGATTGGCGGGATCGTAAAAGCCTACCGTATTGTTCAATGCCTCGTTTTTCCCATCGCGAAACGCGATCATGATGAGTCCCGACTGAACGTCGAAACCGATCTGCTGGCCGTTGACGCCGTATTGCGTGCTGGACGCGCCTTCGGTAATGAATCCGCTGACGATACTGTCTTCGTACGCGTCGATGTCGTTGACCGATCCGCCGCGCCATATATTAACCGAGCGTTGGGGAAGCCCTTCTCCCGACCGGTCGCGATTGGTGGAGATATAAATCTCGCCGGTTTTTGGATTGAAAGCGCAGTCGCGCTGATAGCTTTCACCGTTCGCCGCCGCCTTGAAAGCGCCGCCCAGATCGGCGTCCCAGATTTCGCAATTGCCGAAGGTGGTAATGGCGATGTAGCCGATTCCCTGCGCGTCCCGTCCCATCCAGGCAACGCCGTTATGCCGCTGGCCGTCCATCAGGATTCCACCGCCGAAGTTGGGATCGGGGGCAAAATCCGGTGCGGGAGTCAACTTGCGGACTTCGCAGGTACTGGCCGTCCCGGTTTCCAACACCGCATACACCGCACCCTTGTCGTCCACCGCCACCCCGTGCCAGCCGCGTCCCGCTGGGCTGGGATCGTCGTCGATAATAGCCCGGTGATTCTCTAACGCGTTGGCTTTCAACGGATCGGCGATGTAATACACCTTCGACAGGTTCGGACCCGCAAACGTAAAGGACGTGTAATAAAGCCCACCGTTCGCATCGGCGGCGAGAGCCATCGGCGAAATCGCCTCGAATTCGGTCAGATACTGAAAATTCGGCTGCGCCTGGGCAATCGATGAAACGAGAAGCGGCAGGATGAATAGGATGAATACAATTTCTATACGATTTTTCCTATACATGATTTTCCCTCCATCAGTTAATGGATTTTGATAATAAGATAGTGCGAAAACTGTTTTTATTGAACGAGAGGGGGATGTTATTTCCCAATACAAAACCGCGAGAAAATGGCCGTCATGATGTCCGGCGCCATGCCGGTTCCATCCAGCTCGGCGATATCGTGCAAACCGCCGCGCAGGTCTTCGGCGGAGAGTTCGAGCGGGGCGCGTTCGCGGATAAAACGGGCGGCGTTTTCGAGGCGTCCGAGCAGGCGATGAAGCAGGTGTTCCTGCCGGGCGCTGACGAGATAGGCCGAATCGGTTTCAGCGGGGATCAGACCGATGACCTCTTTTTCAAGAAGATCGAGCAAATCCCCAATGCCCGATTCGGTAGCCGCCGACGCGAGTACCGAAAGCCAGCCGGAGTTTTCGGATGGGGAAAAACCGCCGCATAGATCGCATTTATTGGCGACGGCGATGATTCGCGATGAGGGCGAATCGGTTCGCAATCGTTGCAGAAGAACGAGGTCTTCCGGTAATAAGCCTTCGCCCGCTTCGTAAACATACAACACGATATGCGAGGTAGAGAGCAGTTCCTGCGAGCGCCGGATGCCGATGGCCTCGATCTCTTCCCGCGTCTCCCGCAACCCGGCCGTGTCGATCAGGGTGACCGGACGTCCGTGCAGTTCGATAGTTCCCTCGATGCTGTCGCGGGTGGTTCCCGGATGAGGGGTGACAATGGCGCGCTCGCGTCCCAACAGGCGATTGAATAGGCTCGACTTGCCCACGTTGGGACGTCCGGCGATCACGGCAACAATTCCCTGTTCGAAGCGCCGTTCGCGTACCGCCCGGTTTTGTACCGCATGGGCGTGATGCAGAAGACCTTCCATCTTATGCTGGAGAATGCGTTCCAGTTCCTCTTCCATCGCCTCGTCGGGGAATTCCAACTGGGTTTCCACCTCGACGAGAGCGGATACCAGTTCCTCTTTCAACGCCGCCAGATCGCGCGAGAACGCGCCTTCCAAGACGCGCAGCGAAAGCGAGCGCGCCAGTTGCGAGCGGCTCTCGATCAGCGACGCCACCGCTTCTGCCTGGGTCAGATCCATCTTGCCGTTGCGCACTGCCCGAAAGGTGAATTCCCCCGGTTCCGCCGGGCGCGCGCCTTCCCGGTATAATATTTCCATCGCCTTGCGCAATACGGCTTCGCTCCCGTGGCAGTGGATTTCCATCATGTCTTCGCCGGTATAGGAGCGGGGCGCGGGAAACGTTACGCACAATACATCGTCGATCGTTTCGCCGTTTTCCGGATCGATCAGCGTTCCATAAATTAGTTGCCGGGGAATCTCCCACGGCGGCGATGAACGAGTGTGGAACAGACGTTGGCAGAGTACAAACGCTTCGGGGCCGCTAACGCGGACAACGGCGACCGCCCCCTTGCCGTTGGGCGTCGAGGGAGCAGCGATCGTGTCTTCGCGAAAGTAGATGGCGGCATTCGTCATAGACGATTATTGTAATCGAAAACCGCCAAGGAGAGAGGTAGAAAACACACCGCTCGTGGCGCCTTATAACGAAAAGGGCAAGGATGGATTCCTTGCCCCCGTATTTTCATGGCGAACGGTTGGCTTAATTCACGGAAGCGGGTTGCAGATAATGAAGCGGTTTGCTATCGGCGGACGATTGGATTCCCGTCAGATTGCGTATCAGGCTGCGCAGTTCGGCGATGTTAAACGGTTTCATCATGATCGCACTTCGCGACCGTTTGGCCGGAGCCGCTAATTCGTTTTGTTCCAACGGAACCGAGGAAACCAGCAGCAGGGGACGGTCGGGACGTTCCTCGACCATGCTTTTCGCCACGGAAAGCCCTTCCATTGTGGGGAATTCCACATCCATCATCACCAGATCGTATTGGCTGCGGTCGGCTTTGGCGCGGGTTTCGACGGCGTTTTCCGAAAAGGTGAGTTCCACATTCAGGGGCGAAAAGATAACCCGGTACAGCTGGCGGATATCGTTATCGCTTTCGTGTATTAGAATCTTCATGATGACCACGATGCCTCATTTCTATGGTTTTCAACCCGATAACAGTGAAATCGCTCTCCTTATCTATGTGCATTTACCGTACCAAGTAAAGAAAGAGGCTTATATCTGCTTCTATTCTCGACAGTTAATTTTCCAGACTTAAGATTTTCTCCAAATTCCCAGCCGGAACTTTTTTGCCTACTTTAACTTGACCGGGAGACATTTTTACCCGTCTTTTATCTCTACCTATAGAGAGTATCGCGAATACCTTATGGACGACTAAAGCGGTTCTTAAGAATTTGCGCGAAAAGTTTGCGCGGCGATTTCACGCTCCATCTTCGAAAAAGCCAATCATTTCCGGCATTTTCGCAACGCGAATAGGAACGGAATTCTGAGATTTACTCTAGTACTGGAGAGTGCAAAGTTCTTTCTTAAGTGCAATAGAATCAATATGTTATCGTTTAATGTGTTGCTGATTGTAAAACATTGAATTTATTGGGTTTACGGTATAAGCATCCAAGAACTTCGCACTCATGAGTAGTAGAGCGACCAGTAAAAAGTATCGAGCAAAAAACAACGATTCGGTTTTAGATTGCTTCACTTCGTTCGCAATGACACGAACGTATCGCAATGTCATTGCGAGCGCAGCGAAGCAATCTCATGATGATTCGATTTGCTAGTGGATCCATAATATGACGCCCCGGCAAAAAGTCTGGGGGAAAAAGCGGTTTTTTAAAAGAATTGT
>CAZFOX010000578.1:0-3866 GCA_964520565.1 uncultured bacterium
GCGAATAGGAACGGAATTATGAGAACCACTCTAACAATAAGGGCAATTTTGCATGGTAGGAAAAAATCTTGACAATTGGGTGACAATTGGCGTACAATTTAAGCGAGGAGATAAGTAAATGAGCATGGACGAACGCATCAGTACACGCATCGACAGTGGATTAAAAGAAGCCGCCATGAAAGTATTCCAACAACTAGGAATTACTGAAGGAGAGGCCATCCGCATGTTTTACGCACAGGTATCCCTTCATCAAGGGTTACCTTTTGAAGCCCGCATTCCCAACAACAAAACCATCGAGGCGATGAAAGAAAGCGAAAGCAACTCTGAAAATCTCAAAACATACAAACGTTTTTCGGATGTGCGTAAAGAGTTGGGAATATAAATGCTCTCAATCAAGACTACGAAAATTTTTCTCAAAGATTTAAAACGCGTATCTAAACGCGGCAAAGATATCGACCAATTAGAAAATATTGTCGATCTATTGCAGAGTAAAATCCCTTTACCCCCGAATAAAGAAGACCACCCACTGATAGGTAACCGGTCAGGACATAGGGAGTGTCATATTTCTCCGGATTGGCTTTTGATTTACCGTATAGACGGCTCGAACCTGATCCTTGAACGTACCGGCTCTCATGCCGATCTTTTTGAGTAGAGGTGTGCTAAAACCTCCGATGCACGGGCACGGATTCCAACGAACCGGATATATGTGATGCGGTATGGGTAATTAATCCACGCGACAAGACGGGATTTATTCTTTTGCAGCAGAAGCTCCTTTCAGCTCGTTCTGAAATTCCTGCGCGTTTTCTTTGGTGATCAGCTTGGTGGGCAGCGTAACAATCTTGGGCACTTCTTCCCCGCGTAGAATCTTGGAGGCATATTCAATCGCTTCTTTTCCACAGGTTGGATACCAGAACGTGGCATCCAGCTGCCCGTCGATAACCGCCTGGACACCCTCATGCCACAGCGCGTCGATTCCGATGAACTTCATTTCGGTCTCTCGCCCCACCTGCTTGGCGGCCAGATATGCACCCAGGGCCATGGGGTCGTTGTGCCCGTAAACTAGGTCGATATGCGGCTGAGCCTGGAGCGCGATTTTCATCTGATCGATCGCCTTGGATTTCAACCAGTCGGCCACCGGATTGTGGATGATTTCAATCTCGGGCGAATTGGCGATGGCATCGTGGAATCCCTCGCTGCGGTCGATGGCCGGGGGAGAACCCGGAAGTCCTTGAATTTCGACGACTTTCCCCTTGCCGCCGAGTAACTGAACGGCATATTCTCCGGCTTGTTTGCCGATCTCCCGGTTATTCGCACCGATAAAGCAGGTATAGGATTCGCTCAGAATGGCGCGGTCGAGAATGATGACCGGCGTTCCGCTTTTATAAACTTCTTCGACAATGGGCGTCAATGGAGCGGCTTCGTTGGGAGAGATGATAAGCAGATCGATTCCTTGCCGCACGAGAAGCCGAACCTGGTTGACCTGCAGGTCGTTTTTCTGCTCCGCATCCTGAAACGCCAAATCGATATCGGGGTGCTTAAGGGCCTCGGCAGCCGCGGCGTCGTTCATGGCCTTGCGCCAGGGTTCGTTGTTGTTGCACTGAGAAAAGCCGATCAGATATTTAGCCCCGCTCTTCGAAGAGCAACCGGCAGTAAAGACAATAATAACCAGCAACCCACTAAGGAAAACTCTCACGGATGATAGAAAACAGTCTCGTTTCATGGTTTTTCTCCAGAATACCGGTTAATACAGTTTCAAGGGTTTTGTAAGCGCGCGGAATGATCCGCGCGCCGGAATAGAATCCAATCAATGTCTCATAGATTAATTCGAATGGCAAGACGGGAGCGAAACGATTATTTGGCCTTCTCACCCCGGAATCGCCCGGATTGCACGGCGACGGCCAGAACCAGCAGCGCGCCGATGACGATCTTCTGTACACTCGGCTCCACATTGCGCAGCCCGAGAACGTTAATGATGATCCCGATCAACAGCGCTCCGGCCAGCGTACCGACCACATTCCCGCTGCCGCCCATCAGGCTGGCTCCGCCAACCACCACGGCGGCAATGGCGTCCAGCTCGAAAGCGACGCCTTCCTTGGGATCGCCCTGATGCATTTGCGCGGTCTGCAAAAGACCGGCCAGCGACGAGAGAAAACCGCACAAAGCGTAAGTAATAATCTTGCAGCGGTCGACCGCAACGCCCGCCAGCCGCGCGGCGGTTTCGTTTCCGCCGATGGCGTAAAGATTCCGGCCAAAAGCTGTATGGGCCAGGACGATCTGAAAAATGCCGACGATCGCCAGAAAGAGGATGGCGGGAATCGGTATGATCCCGAAAGCCATTTCTTCCAGCGTCAGGAACGCCGTTTGATCGGCATGGATGGGAATGGTGTAATTGTGCGAAAACGCCATCGCCAGGCCGCGTGCAATACTCATCATGGCCAGGGTGACCACGAAAGGCTGAATCCGCCCGAGCGCCGTCGCCATTCCATTGAAGAAACCGGCCAACGTTCCGGTAAAGAGGGTGATGGCAATGGCAGCCAGCGTACCCAATCCCCATGTATTTAACGATAACGCCGCGAAAACTGTCGCCATGGCCAATACGGAGCCCACCGACAAGTCGATACCTCCGCTGATAATGACGAACGTCATGCCCACCGCCAGAATCCCCCGGACAGAGACCTGCCGCACGATATCGAGGATGTTGTCGATCTGCAGGAACACCGGCCAACCGTTGCGAATGGGAGATAAAAAGCAGGCAAAAATAAATACCAGAATCAGGCCGAGATACGGCCCTAAAATAGACAATCGGAATTTACGGCGAACGGGTTCAGTCATGGTGGTTTCTCGTTAACGGATTAGGGAAACATAATAATAGAGAGATACGGGCTTGATAAGGGGTTTACCGTACGGAAGCATGGAGAAGGAATACCTGACATGTCCCATCATTCCTTCCGGGCGAGAAACAGGATGCTATCGCCGATATCCCAATCGAGAACCAGCGTATCGAAGAGAGGGCATAGGGAAAAACTTCGCCAGCGGCTGTAAGTATGGGCGATTTTGTCGACTTCCAGGTAACTGCGCGTGGCGATGGGTGTGAATCCGGCTTCCCGTAACGCTTGATGCAATAGACGGCGGGTGAAGTAAAGTAAATGCGTATCGCTGGCCGTCCAATAAGGGCCGAATTGGTAATGGATGACGCTTTCTGCACAAGGCGTTTTGAGTTTGAGAATGCCTCCCGGTTTTAGCAGAGCGTACAGTTTGGTAAGCACCGGTTTGGGATTGGGTACGTGCTCGATCACATCCATCATGGCGATCAGGTCGAAGGATCCCTCTTCGAGTTCCGCCTCTTCCAGGGTGGCAACCCGTGCGTCGAGTTGGATCGATCGCGCCACTTCAACGGCGTTGCTATCCAGATCGATGCCGCATACACTCCAGCCGCGATTGCGGTATTCCAGCATTTGCGTTCCGACCGAGCACCCCACATCCAGCATGCGCCGGTTTGTTCCGCGCTCTTCTTCGAACCGGGGCAACGAAAATTCCGGCTCCCACCATTTTTCTTTTCGGGCAAACAAGGTGGCGGCTTCGGCGAGAGGTTGCGCCAGCAGCTGTTCGAGAGACTGGCGAAAATCCCGATTAGAATGGGATGGCGACCGGGTGTGGGGGCTGGTTCGCTGGCGTCGCTCTTGAGAGAGAGTTTGCCGGCGGAGCGAACCATGTCCGCCCCCATGTAGAGCAAAAAAAAGCCACCCAGCAGGGCGATGACTCCGATCACCGGGGGCAGTTTCAAATAAGCCCCGAGCCCCTGAATCACCGCCGCAACCAGCACCGCCTCCAGCAGCGCATGCCCGATCATCAGCAGCGGTCCGGCC
>CAZFOX010000579.1:0-3854 GCA_964520565.1 uncultured bacterium
TGGCAGTGGGTGTCACGACTTTCTTTCTGTTGGTATTCGGTGAAATCGTTCCCAAAACATATAGTAAAGAACATGCCGTGGCTATTTCTCAGCACGTTGTCGGCCCCTTGGACATGATATACAAATTCCTGCGACCGCTGATCGGACTGTTCGTTTTTATCTCCAATCTTTTCATCCGCCTGACCGGCGCGCCCAAGATCAAAGAGGTTCCGCTTCTGACAGAAGATGACGTTCGCACTTTGATCGAACTGGGAGAAAGGGAAGGCGTCCTCGAAGAGGAAGAACGGGAGATGATCCATAGCATCATCGATTTCGGCGATACGGTGGTCAAGGAAATCATGACGCCACGTGTCGACTTTCACGTGTTACCCGCCAATCTGTCTCTGCACGAAGTTCGCCAGGCCGTTGTCGCCTGCGGGCATTCGCGTATTCCGGTTTATGAAGAAGACCCTGACGAGATTATCGGGATACTGTATGTGAAGGATTTATTGAAAGAGGAAAACGGAGATCGGCACTTCGACCTGAGAAAAATGCTGCGTCCCGCCCTGTTCGTTCCCAAGACCAAAAAGGTTATCGATCTGCTGGATACCTTCCGGCGGGAAAAGAATCACATGGCCATCGTGGTGGATGAATACGGCGTCACGGCCGGACTTGTTACCATTGAAGACGTATTGGAAGAAATCGTGGGGGACATCCAGGACGAATACGACGTGGAACCGCCCGAATACGAGCGTCAGGCCGATGGTTCGATTATCGCCGATGCGAAAATCGACCTCGATCTCCTCATCGAAATATTGGATATCGAATTTCCCGAAGAAGATGTGGAAACACTGGGTGGATTCCTCATCAACGAGTTGGGTGACGTTCCTCCCATCGGTTCCCAGGTGGAATACAAGGAGCATCGCTTTACGGTACTGGACGCGGATGAAAGGCGGATCAACCGCGTGCGAATCGAACGCATATCCAATTCCGAATCTCTCGAGCCGCGATCCGATTCAAATCCGGCACACAATCCGGCTGATTCCTGATATCGTAAATGGGAAACCATCGGTTGGTATGCGTATCCCATGCCGGGGATGATTCGTTTTATTCCTACCGGAATCTAGAAAAATCACTTACTATGGTATCTCATTCCGATTTCGATCTTATGAAGGATGGGTAGATCCGTCATGATTCGTAGGCTACGGAATTACTTTTTATCCGGATTATTGATCGTTACACCGATCGGCGTAACGATCTGGATTATTTGGGGGATATTCAACCTGTTCGACAGTTGGTACCGCCATTTATCCCTAAAACTCCACTTACAAGAAAATCTGACCGATTATTATCGATATTTCCCCGAATATGGAGTCGGCTTCCTGCTGACCATCACATTAATCATTTTAATCGGGATTCTGACCCAGCTGTATATCGGCAAAAAAGCAATCGGCCTGGTCGACTGGATTTTTCTCCGCATCCCGGGGATTTCCAATCTATACAACGGTCTCAAACAGGTTACCGAGACATTGATGGGACGCCGCAAACAGATTTTCGAGCAGGTTGTTTTATTTGAATACCCACGGAAAGGGCTTTATTCTCTGGGATTCGTAACGGGGCACGATCAAAACATGATCGAACCCATTCTCAATAAACAACTCGTTTACGTTTTTGTGGCCACGACCCCCAATCCCACTTCCGGATTACTTCTGATCATTCCAACTGACGAACTGATTCCCCTGGATATGAGCGTCGAAGACGCCATGAAGATGATCATTTCCGGCGGTATGGTCGCTCCCCGGCGTATTCGCGAAGTGCCCCTGGAAATCTCGGGAAAGCCCATCATCCTCGAAGCGGAGGATGATGCCCAACCCAATAAATCAGACGCCACTCCACTATCTTCGTAGCGGAGATTTCCAAACCGCTTAGAATGAATACCCGATCCCCAACAAATATTTCGTATCCGATCGCTCGAAGTTCGTGGCGGGAGTGTTATCGTATTCATACCGGATGGATGCGTTGGCCGACCATCGTTTGTTGACCTTCCAACTAAGTCCGCTTTCCGAGATGGCAAACCAATCGTCGATATCTTCGATTCCCAGAAAGATTTCGATATCTTCCGTGAATTCCAGGCGCTCCTTGAGAATCCACCACCCGTAATGCAGGGCGGCGCGTCCTGCCACGTAATTCTGATCGTCGGCATCCTGGCTGAAATCCTCGTTGACATAAGAAAGACCCATTTCGCCAAAGAGGTTATAAATGGGATCCTCCAAAAACTGATAACCGAGACCGGCGCCGCCGGTTGTCCGTAATTCCAGATCGCGGATCACATCGCGATCCAGCCTCGAGGTCAGGTAACCAAACAGTTGTTTGTTAAAAAAGTAATCGTATTTTCCGAAAATCAATTGGTCGTCGCGGGAACCGCGGCCGTTGTCTTCCGAATAATAATAACCCGCCCGCAGATTGATACGATCGTCGTCGGTTCGCTTGGTCATATCGGCGCTGACACCGATCCCCTTGGTTTCGCTATTTCCTGAGGCAATAGCCAGGTTTCCTACAATCTGCCCTTTCCATTTCGGTTTTTCCGGCGGGGGTGGATTGAGAGAAGTGACCTCGGTAGCGTCGATCACGATTCCCGCTTCGCCTTCTTTGCGGGTTAATTCGATTTTAGACGGTTCTTTCATCTCGATGGTTCCCCGGATAATGCTACCGTCGTTGAGATGAACCGGCTTGGCCTGTTCGGTGACGATACGGCTAACGTCGGATAGGGAAAAGGATATTTCTCCGGCAAAAGTGGTTTTGACGGTGACTTTGCCGTCCACGATCCGCAGTACCTCGCCGTTGATTACGCTGCCATCGCTTAAATCGATCCGGTCTGTATAGGCCGCGTTGGCGGTAAGGAATAGCAACAACGCCGAGACCCCCCTGCGAAGGAAAAAACTACCACGGTGAAATGGCACTCCATAAGAAACTTTCATCTGTATCAACTCCCAATAATTCGATAGACCGATAGGATCAATCGCACACAGAAGAACAAACTCGATGCGACTATAACCGAATGGTTATCGAGATTCTATGAAGATTGGACTGATTTTCAAGGATATTATTCACAGAAATTATCTCATCCGTTCATTGCAAATAACACAATAGACGGGAGGGGTGATGAAAGAGACCTCGTATCCGGTCGATCAATCGGCGGTTCGGCGGTTCACCATCCGGGTGGCGGGTAGCTTCTTCATGATTCCACCTACTCCGGATTTCTCCACCTTGGCGGTCTTCTTAAACTGAACGCCCTTGGCACGCAGCTGCTCGCCGTAGGTATTAAAAATGGCGTCTTCAAATTCCAATAACTGACGAAGTTGATCGATACAGGTTTTCAGGCGATCGTCGAATTGCCGGATTCGTTCGCTCTGTTTGCTGAGTTCTTCCTTGAATTCCGCTAGATTGCTCGGAACGGAGGGGCGCTCGGGAGAAGGCATGTTCCCGGTCGAAATCAGGGCGCGCGTTTGAGCCAGAATGGTATCCGCCAATTCCGGTTCCGCTTCCTGAAAGATTTTAGCCAGATTCTGCAGTGTGTGTTGTGTGTGTCCCTGTGCCGCTCCAAGGAGTTCCTGTTTGATCCGCAGGATTTTCTCCTGTTGCCGGGCCAGTTGCAACTGCGCCATGGCCAGTTCGAGCATATCCGGTGCAAAGGCGCGCTGAGCAATGCGAATTTTATTCTGCATGTGATCGGCCAGGGTTCGTTTGGCCTGTTCGAGTTTTTGTGCCAACCGGTCGTATTCAAACGAATCGATTGAATCGCTTTTCATCTGCTCTTCATATTTTCCGATCAGGATTTGCAATTTGAAAGCAAAGATGAAGTCGGGATGCGTCCG
>CAZFOX010000580.1:0-3852 GCA_964520565.1 uncultured bacterium
GAAAACCTCTTCCTTCTTCGGCCTGAATGGAATCCGTTGCTCTTCGTTGGTATCCTCGTTTTCTTCCTCATCCCTCTCGTCGGTGAAGGTGCTCCAGAAGAGTTTTTCTTTGAATTCTTCGGGGATCTCACTCAAAAACCGGCTGGGATTCGTTGTTTCACGCATGTTATACAATCGCCGGGAACTGGCGTTGGATAGAAAGACACGTTCTTTGGCGCGAGTGATCCCCACGTAGCAGAGCCGCCGTTCTTCTTCCAACGGTTCATCCGAATCGGCCTCCAGCGATCGTGCGTGGGGAAACAATCCTTCTTCCATCCCAGCCATAAAAACAAAGGGAAACTCCAAACCCTTGGCGCTATGCACTGTCATCAAAACAACCGCCTCGTCCGAATCCTTCAGGCCGTCCACGTCTGAAATGAGCGCCGCATTCTCTAGAAAACCCTGTAAAGCCAATAGCGCGTTGGGCGGTGCGGAGGTTTCCCGCGAGACACTATCCTCGTATTGACCGGCGGCGTTGATCAATTCGCGCAGGTTCTCTTCGCGCGCCTGATCCTGGGGATCGTGGCTGTCCGCCAACATAGCCAGATACCCCGATTCCTTAACAATTCGATCGAGCAAGACTGTAAGAGGAATCGACAAAGCATCTTCTCGCCATCGCTCATAAAGAGAAGCAAAAGCAAAAAACGCCATGCGGGTGGCGGAAGAAAGCCCAGACACATCGCCTGCTTCCCGTGCTTTTAATGCGGCAGAAAGAATGGGCAGCCTCGTCCGGTCAGCGAAATCCATGAGTTTCTGCACCGACATCTTTCCCAATTTCCGCTTGGGTTCATTGATGATTCGTTCGAACGATACCCGATCGGATGGATTGATCAATAATCGCGCGTATGCAAGTAAGTCTTTCACTTCTTTGCGGTCATAAAACGCCGTCGCTCCCACGATGGAGTAAGGAATCCCCCGCCGCACGCATTCTTCTTCCAACAAGCGCGATTGTGCGTTCACCCGGTAAAAGACGGCGAAACGGCCGTAGGGTACGTTTTTTTCTTCGTGAATTTTTTGAATCTGCTGGCCGATCCAGTACGCTTCAGACTCTTCATCGGGAAGGTTGATAATCCCAACTTTCTCTCCGATGCCGTTCTCTGTCCACAATTTTTTTTCGTGCCGCCGTGGATTCTGGGAAACTATGTGCCAGGCGGCGGAGAGAATGTTTCGGGTTGAGCGGTAATTCTGTTCCAGGCACACCACACGCGCTTCCGGATAATCTTTTTTGAAACTGAGAATGTTCTGAATATCCGCCCCCCGCCAGCGGTAGATCGACTGGTCGTCGTCGCCTACCACGCAGATACGGCGATGGCCGCGAGCCAGTTCTTTGAGAAAGAGATATTGAGGGCGGTTCGTATCCTGATATTCGTCCACCAATACATGATGGAACCGGTTCCGGTATACGTCGCCTATGGCGGGATTCTGGGTCAACAGCAATACGCCCTGCATCAGGATGTCGTCAAAATCCAGGGCGTTATTATTTTTTAATATTTTCTGATATTCATGATAGATTTTGGCAACGGTCTCTTTAAAATAGTCGCCCGCGGTTTCTGCGTACTGGCTGGGAAACACAAAACGGCTTTTAGCTCGAGAAATTTCGTGAATCACCGCCCCATTCGAAAATTTTTTGTTGTCGTCCAGACAGCATTTCTCCTTGGCGCGTTTGATAGCGGCAGTCTGATCCGAGCGGTCGTAAATAGTAAATACCGGATCGACGCCGATCCCCTTACCGTCCTGCCGCAACATACGCGCGCAGATTGAATGAAACGTTCCAATCCACATTCCACGCAGCGATCCTTCCGATAGTTTCTCGACTCGCTCGCGCATTTCTTGAGCCGCTTTATTAGTGAAGGTTACCGCAAGGATATTCCACGGAGCCAGCCGTTTTTCCGCCATCAGGTAGGCGATGCGGTAAGCGATGACTCGTGTCTTGCCGCTGCCTGCGCCTGCCAGCACCAGTAAAGGGCCTTCCGTATACGTAACTGCTTCCAATTGGGGTGGATTCAGTTCCGCCTGGATTCGATTGGTAAGCGATTGAGAAAAAAAGGATTGTTCATTCATGAATGATGTTTTCTCGTACTCGAAAAACAACGCAACGTCACTATACTCATTAACAAATCTCAAACTCCATCTACAATATCCACCTAGATATTTATAAAACCCAAGAATAATCAGAAAGCGCAGGTGGATCGAACGCTTCATGCTCCCACCGATGAAATCAGTATGAACTCAATCGAAACCTTCGACAACGCCTATCCAGGCCGCCGTTACACGATCGACATCGACTGCCCGGAATTTACTTCCGTGTGCCCTAAAACCGGATTGCCCGATTTTGGAACCATCCATATTGAATATATCCCCGATCGAAAATGTATCGAACTCAAAGCATTGAAATACTACCTGCTCCAGTACCGTAACCAGGGTATTTTTTACGAGATGGTCACCAACAAAATCCTTGACGATCTGGTTCAGGCTTGCCAACCCGTTTACATGAAAGTCACCGGCGATTTCACCGCACGCGGCGGTATTACCACCAAAGTCACAGCCGTCTACGAACAAGAATCTTGATTGTGTATGACGATCGGGTGGGGTTCCCGTTAGCCTTCTCAATCGATAAAAAAATCACGCCATAATCACCCTATACCAAGAATCCTATCTCCAGTACTTTATCTTTGTCCTGCCATTCATATCTGTGAGAGGAGATCGTCGCCATGCACGCTCGTTCATTCGCCATCCTTTTCATTATGGGTGTTTTGGTGCCGTCTTTTTCCTTCTCCGAAGAAAACCTCGATCGAGGATTGGTTGCCCTCGAACAACCAGACGGTTCCGTCTTCCTCAGTTGGAGAAAACTGAAGGACGATAGAGATGATATCCGCTTCTCCATCACTCGAATCGACGATCCCGCCGACGGCGGTTTAGGTACCGATTACGCTGGCCATTCAACCTGTTACATCGATAAAACCGCCAAGCCGGGAATCGAATATCGATACCTGTTAGGTACGGAAGACCCAGTACAAAAAGGCGTTTTTACTTCTCCTGAATCTATTTCAATCACTCTTACCGGCAATCCCAGACTTTATTTCGTCATACCTCTACAGGGCGATCCCGATTTCCAGCAGGTTGGAGTCGCCGATCTGGACGGCGACGGGCAGTACGAGTACATCATTAAAACACCTAACTTCAATACCGATCCCTATCAAAAACCGGGATACTGGAAGAAAAGCGAATGTACCTACAAACTCGAAGCCTATAAGTTGGATGGCCGCATGTTGTGGCGTTACGACATGGGTTGGGCCATTGAGGCAGGTATTTGGTATTCGCCTTGGATCGTCTACGACGTGGACGGAGACGGCAAAGCCGAGGTCTACTGCAAGGCGGGCGAGGGCGATCCCCGGGATGAGAAGGGTCTCGTTCAGTCCGGCCCGGAATGGCTGGTCAAGCTGGATGGCCAAACCGGCAATATCGTAGCCAAAACCGAATGGCTCAGCCGCGATGGATTTCCCGATTATAATTACTACTGCCGAAATTTCCTCACCGTCGCCTACCTGGATGGCAAGACACCATCCCTGATTATGCAACGCGGAACGTATAACCTCATCAAGCAAAAAGCACTCGATAAGGATTTCAACGAAATTTGGTCTTGGACCGCCGAACCGGGAAGCGCTTACGAAAAGTACCGTGGCCAAGGTTCGCATGGCCTCATTTCCGCCGATGTAGACGGCGATGGTTGCGACGAACTGGTGATCGGCGCTGCGGTGATCGATCACGACGGCAAAGGGCTCTGGACTCTGGGCATGGGGCATCCCGACGAAT
>CAZFOX010000581.1:0-3846 GCA_964520565.1 uncultured bacterium
CCGCATGGGCAGTTTCGCCGAGTATACCCTCTGCCAGGCCGAACAGCTGTATCTCAAACCGAAGGGCTTGTCGTTCGACGCCGCCTGCCAGACCGAGCCGCTCAGCGGCGCCTGGAAAGGCGTGATCCACTTTTCCGAAATGAAACTCGGGGACGACGTGGTGATTATCGGCGCCGGCGGCATCGGCATGTACTGCCTGATGGTGGCCAAAGCGGCGGGTGCGGGAAGGCTGATCGCCGTCGACATCAGCGATTTCGCGCTGAATACCGCCAAAAAACTGGGCGCGACTCACTGCGTCAATCCGAAACAATGCGATGCAAAAAAAGAAATCGCCGCCATTCTCCCCGATGGCCCCGACCTGATCGTCGAAGCGGCCGGCCCCATCGAAGCGGTGAAACTGATGGTGAGCCTTCTTCGCCGGGGAACCCGGTGGAACGTCTTCGGCATCACCACCCACGAATCCTTCGAACTGGACGGCGGCCTGACCCATTTTCTCGAAGCGCGCATGGATTCCAGTTTCGGCACCAACCCCCTGGCCATGCAGAACGCCATCCGCCTCATGGAACGTGGAATCGTCAATCCCGAAGAGGTTATCTCTCACCGCTTCCCCTTAACCGAAATCCACAAAGCGGTCGAGGTCATGGGCTCCCCGCATCGAAACAAGATCGTCATCAACCCCTGATACGGGGGGGGTGGATTGGGCAATTTAATCAACCTTTAGAATGATACCGCAATCATGATAGAATGGGGTGGATTTCTTTTGATTGTATTTCTGAATAGATTCTACTATTCAAACTCTTGAGGTTTCGTTCATGCTAAATCGTGTGACAGTGAAACGATTCTCGGTTTTTGAAGAAATAATGGTTAATTGTTCACCGGGGATTAATATTTTTATTGGCGCGAATGGCACAGGAAAAACCCATTTCTTGAAAATCCTTTATACGGTGATTTCTGCATTGAATGAACATAAAAGGATATCTGATAAAATCGTTGATGTTTTTCTCCCGAAGGAAAAACTCATTGGCCGTCTTGTTAAAAGAAAAAAAGGGAGTTCTTCTGCATCCATTCGGATAGAAAAAAAGAACGAGTCGGGAAGAAAAAATGAAGTACTTAGTATTATCTTTTCCAATCATACGAAAGGAACTCTTAAATTGCATAATGGATGGAAAAGCAGTCTGCGTGGTACGGCTGTTTTTATCCCTGTCAAAGAGATGCTGGCTAACGCACCTAATTTTCTTTCTTTGTATGAGAAATACAACTTGCATTTTGAAGCGGTATACGCCGACATCATCCATTATGCCAATCTTCCCGCGCTTCGGGGCCCAATCAAGGAAAATCGGAAAAAATTGCTGAAAATCATTCAAAGTAATTTGGATGGCCGCGTGATCCAGAAACAGGAAACGTTTTATTTAAAAAACCGTCAGGGAGAACTCGAATTTACTTTGCTCGCGGAAGGAATGAGAAAATTAGGCCTGCTTTGGCTTTTAATTCAGAACGGAACTCTTACAGATGGATCGTATCTGTTCTGGGACGAACCGGAAGCCAACCTGAATCCTAAAATTATGCAAACAGTGGTGGGTATTCTAATCCAGCTGCAACGAATGGGCATTCAGGTTTTCCTTTCCACGCATGATTATGTACTACTGAAAGAATTTGATTTGCAAATGGAAAAAAACGATCACGTAATATTCCATTCTTTATACAAGAATTCGAAAAATGGGGAGATATCGGTGAAAAGTACAGATCGGTATCTCGATATTCATCCGAATACGATTGCCGAAACTTATGCCGATCTTTACGATCGCGAAATTGCTCGATCAATGAGGGGATTGGGTAAATGAGATTAGAAGAAGATGGTATCGAAATCGATTTTTCCGATGCTATTACTGCAGTGAAATTCGATGAGAAATCAAGCCATGGATTGTCTCACTGCATGAAAGCCGTTGACTTTATTATTGAATTGGCCGATTCCTTCCTGTTTGTAGAAGTGAAAGATCCCTCAAATCCAAAGACCAGACTTAAACAAAAAGATCGTTTTAATGTAGATTTATCTTCCGGTAAAATCGAGCATGATCTTGTTGTCAAATTTCGCGATACATTTATCTATCGTTGGGCGGTGCGGAAAGATAATAAACCGATTCGATACCTTGTACTTATTACGTTAGAAGATGCTCTATTAAATTCCCTTCAAACCCGATTGTGCAAGAAATTGCCTATGGAAATAGTTTTTTGGGATCGCCAGATTGTTCAATGTTGCTTTGTATTGAATATGGAGACCTGGAATCGTAACTTCCCTAAATGGCCGGTTATTCGAAAAACTTTGTGAAATCATCGATGGCGAAACGGCAAAAAGTCATAAACGTAAATGGGAAAGAAATTTCGCTTTTCTTCGGGCAGGCTTAAATCATGAAAAAAAAGAATGCAGTGTTTGTACTTCTACTAACCATTCTTCTCCTCGCCAACGGATGCGTTGCCAAATATCTCGAAGAAAAAAAAATCCGGCAACGCACCGCTATCAGTAAAGAATTGTTTCAACAGTTTTCCGAAGTCCTCAAACACGAATTACAGAACGCCATCGCCGAGGGAGGGCCTGCCGGAGCCATCGGAGTCTGCAAGCGCGTCTCGTTGGAAAAAGAAACGGAATTCTCGGCGAAATATCCCGATATTTCCCGCGTCCGCCGCGTCAGTCTGAAAACCCGAAATCCGGAACGGCACACGCCAACCCCGGAAGAAGAGGAATACCTGCAATGGGCTGAAAAAGAATGGTCGGTGGATCCCGAGAAAGTCAAAAGCGTTCAAATGTCGGCCACCAACCCTGAAACCCAAAAAGTCCACATTTTCTTCCCCATCGCCGTTTCCGATCCCGTTTGCATTCTCTGCCACGGCGCGGAGGATCAAATCCTCCCCGATGTCAAAGCCGCGTTGAGCAGAGAATACCCCAACGACCGGGCGACGGGATACCGGGTCGGCGATTTCCGCGGCGCATTCGTGGTGGAATGGGATTTGTAATCTCTCTTATCCCCCGGCGGTGGTGGGAGCGGGCACATCGCCGCCGAAGCGCACGATATCGCCCGGGCTGCGCAGGCCGTTGCTCGGCGTGTATACCAGGTTGTTCGCGCCCGCCAGGTTTTTATTGTATTTCACGATCAGCGGGTAATGCACCCCTCCCGAATCCTGGTCGTCCGGCCCCTGCGATGTCATCCCGAATCCATTGGGCAGTTCCTGATAGGGTACCCCATAACCGGGGCCTCCCCAGGTTTTCCCCCAGTCGCCCCGGTAACTGACATACACGTACGTGGGATGAATGGCGTGCTCCTGGTTGTTCCAAAATCGCTGGGGAATAAAGGGATCCTCCATGAGAACGGAACTGATATACGATACCGGCGTCGTCAGCTCGAGACAGTTGGCGATTACGTTATAGGTATTCTTGTACGATCCGTTTTTAACCGGCCAGGGATACGCGCCCCGGTCGAGCCGGTAACTCTCGATGGCCAGGGATAGGGCTTTCAGGTCGCTTTGCACCCGCGCAATCTTCGCCCGCAACTGGGCGTTGAGAAAATTCGGCACAGCGATGGCCGCCAGAATCCCGATAATAGCCACGACAATCAGCAATTCGATGAGAGTGAATCCCCGTTTCCGCGCGTACATGTTCCCGCACCCTCCGGCAAGGTTGGCTTTTTCGAAATGCCCACGAAAATGGTATAATGAAAACCCCCCTATTGTATACCGCTCTTGCGGTAAGAATGTGTGTAATGTTGTAATTTCATCCATTGCCGGTGGTTCTATTCCTCTTCCCAATCCCCCTCGGTAGACAGAACCGGTATGAAATGGTAAAGGATAGGATAG
>CAZFOX010000582.1:0-3826 GCA_964520565.1 uncultured bacterium
GCACACCTCCCAACGCCATCGCTTACGCCAGCGGTTTGGTTCAAACCCGGCATATGAGCCTGGCCGGTCTGCTGACCGGGCTGATTGGGATCGCCGGATTGATTCTTTTGATGTACGTTCTGAAACTGGTTGCTTTCTTCTAACAGGAATGATTACAATAAGTCCGATCGCATCCTATCCGGCAGCCAGGAATGACGCCATGAATCCAGTAGACGACAGTAACGATCTCCCGGTATCGTATCCCGCCAATCTCCATTGGTTGATCGATACCTATTTTTCCGACCCCCAAAAACGCATTCACCTGAAAAAGGGGGAAATCCTTATCCGCGAGGGAGAAATCAACGAGCGCCTGTACCTGATCCTGTCCGGCGCGCTGAAAGGGGTAACCCGAATTCCAGGGAGCGGCGATATGGAGGCATTCCGGGTGAACCGCCATCGCTTTGTGGGCGGCCCCAGTTTCTTCTCCCGTTCGTTTACTTCGTTAACCACAGTCGTCGCCCTGGAAGATTCGGAAGTCGCCTATATCGATCAGGATCAACAGGCGGTGTTCGACGGACATTGCCAGTCGCTGGCGGAACAATTCATGCCCCTCATGGTGGCCGAACTGATCCATCGCCAGCACCGCAGTCAAAAGATCTGGCTCGAAAAAGAAAAAGCGCTTAAGGCACTGATCCATTCGGAAAAAATGGTCACCCTGGGACAGATGTCGGCAGGAATCGCCCACGAACTCAACAACGCCGTCGCCGTTGTCAAACGTAACAGCGATTGGCTCAGCCAAAACATCGCCTCTCTGCTCTCCGAAAAATATCCGGCTCAGTCACCCTTCTTCACGAGGGGTCTTCAGGAAGGACGCCGCGTTTCCAGCCGCGACGCCCGCCAGCAAGCCCGTATTCTGAATGAACGGTTTGGCGTAACCGAAGACCTCGCCTTCAAAATCGCCCAGACCGGCATCTTGGAGGAAATCGTCCCCACGTTGGATGATTGGAGTCGAGAAGACATCGAACGAATGATCCGGTTTTGGGAGATGGGAGCGACTCTCAACGATATTCTTGTCGCATCCAATCACGCCGTTCATGTCGTCAAATCGATCAAGGAACTGGGAGCGCAACGTTCCGAACGCCAACCGGGAATCGCCGTCAACGAATGCATCGGTGAAGCGATCACCCTGCTCGCCAGTCCACTGCGTAAAGTCACTTTGGAAACCAACCTGGCGTCGCTGCCCGCCATCGTAGGAAACAAGGGCGAACTGGTTCAGGTTTTCATCAACATCCTGCTAAACGCCTGCGAAAGCATGGCTTCAGCTAAAACCCCTCATCCACGCATTCAGATAACCACGCAGGCCGAAGAGAACCAGATCGTCACTCGCATAAGCGACAACGGCCCGGGAATTCCCTCCCGTCTACTCCCCCGGATTTTCGAACCGGCCATCACCACGAAAACCGGAGGGCGTTCCATGGGGCTCGGCCTGGGATTGACGATCGTCCAACGCCTTGTGGACAGTTACAGCGGAACCATCGTGGCGGAAAGCCAGCCGGGAAACACCGTCTTTACAATTCGGATACCAACCGGAGGAGATCATGCAAAAGCCTAACATCCTCATTGTGGACGATCAACGCGACGTCCTCACCGCCATTCGCAAGGATTTATCTCCCTTGGAGGAATTCTTTGCCCTTGTGGAATGCGAATCGGCCAGCGAAGCCCAGGAGGTATTGGAGGAGAACGACGCCCACGGCATTCCGACTCTTCTGGCCGTCTGCGATCATATTATGGCCGATAAAAACGGCGTCGACTTTCTGATCGACCTTCACCAAGACGATCGCTTCCGGTCTGTCAAGAAACTTCTGCTGACCGGTCTGGCCACTCACCAGGACACCATCGCCGCCATCAATCTGGCCAGCATCGACCGCTACATCGAAAAACCCTGGGATCCCGAAGAACTGCTATCCGTCGTGAAAATCCTGGTCACCCAGGCTCTTCTCCACTCCGGACTCGATTACCAATCCTATCTTTCGGTCATGGATCAGGAAACACTGTACCAGGAAATGAAAAGAAGAGTGTGAACGACGACGGACACCTCCAATCATGAAAAAAGAAACCATAGCAATCCGAACCAATTCGCGAACCGAATTCCTGCCCATCACCCAAGTCGTTCAGACCGCACTTTCCAAAATGAGAGCGGGCGAGGGAATCAGCACGTTATAAGTCCCCCACACCACGGCGGGAGTCTTCATCAACGAAGGGTACGATCCCGACGTGATGCGCGACGTCGAAACCGCCCTCGAAAAAGCTGTCCCCTGGCGGAGCAACTACGCGCACAGCGAGGGCAACGCCGCTGCGCATATCAAAGCGATTCTGGTGGGCAATAGCCAACAGGTGTTGGTCGAGAACGGACATCCAGTCGTCGGCCAGTGGGAGGAAATCTTCTTCGCCGAATTCGACGGCCCCCGCACGCGGAAACTGATCGTGGCGTTTACCGAATAGGATGATTGAACTGAGATTTACGTTTTGTGGTTTCAAGTCACACTCCATAGAGTTATCCGGGGAGCAATATGAACGTGGATAATAAGAACGTCAATTACTGTGGTTTCCTGGTCACTTCTGCCGCATGAATCCTGCCGTAAAATCGAGATGCTAAGGCGTGTTCGCACTTCGTCATGCAGAATGGATACCCTTGGATGGTTTATGGGCCGGAAGCGATACTGGTTTGTTTTTCGCTTGTGCTTGCCGCCGCAGAATATCCTGGTAAATCGCATCGATGTCGTGATTGAACGTGCTGGCGTATTGCTCGCGAAGTTTCCGTGTCTCTTCAATAATCGGGTCTTTCTCCATGTCTTACCCCTCCATTAATTCCTGAGGTGTACAAATGATAGGTGGTTCAAAACCGTTCTTACGGCATACTTTTTCGATTCTGGGTCTCATTCATCTCTCCAATTCTGGTTCTGATTCAGGTCCTTCATTAATACAATATCCAAATGATTTGCGCTAAATTTTTAACTCAAGAGTGCGAAGTTCTCAAGCATTTGACATTTAAGTATAGTAAAAACAAATACTTGAGATGTTTCATGTGATATGGTTCAACGTTTGTGTAACTATCTGAATTATCAAGATTTACAAATTTATGTCAGTAGAACTTCGCACTCACCAGTTTTTAAGAGTGGATTGATTTTTTCTCTTTCATCATTAAACATGAATCAATCACATTCCCGGATATTCGCAACTTCCCGGCATAATGCTATGATCCCATCTCCCGATATAAAACTGAAATGATGCGGCTTGAGGGTAATCCGTGAGTCTGAAAGAAAAACTGAATCCCCAGCAATATGAAGCGGTTACACACGGCGAAGGGCCGCTCCTGGTACTCGCGGGAGCGGGCAGCGGAAAGACGCGCGTCATCGCTTACCGTATTGCCTATTTGATCCAAAAACGCAATATCCCCCCCGCGCAGATTTTAGGCGTCACCTTTACCAACAAGGCCGCCAATGAAATGCGGCAACGCATCGAAAAACTGGTTGGCCAATCCGCGTCGGAGCTGACCCTGGGCACGTTCCATTCCCTCGGGTTGAAGATGCTGCGCGAACACGGAAGCCACCTCGGCTACCGGCGCAATTTCACCATCTACAACGAAGGCGATCAACTCTCGCTGATTCGTACTTTGATCCGCGAGCATCCGCAAAGCCGCGAAAAATTTGATGCGGGTATTTTGCTCGCGCGAATCGGCCAATTCAAAAACCAATCCATGGAGGATGGTGCCGCGTATCCGGAATACGGCGATAAATACGATCTGATTTTCGCCGACGTGTTCCAAGGCTACCACCAACAACTCCGC
>CAZFOX010000583.1:0-2033 GCA_964520565.1 uncultured bacterium
AGGTGTTTGCCCTGGCAGAGGGCTACCCGGAACTCAAGGCAAGCGCCAACTTCATGCAACTTCAGGAGGAACTGGCCAATACAGAAGACCGCATCCAGCGTTCGCGCCGGTTCTACAACGGCAACGTTCGCGATCTAGTCAACCGGATCGAGGTTTTCCCTTCCAATATCATTGCCGGATTGTTTGGTTTTGAAAAACGGGAGTTTTTCGAGATTGAGGACGGCGCACAGCGGGAGGTTCCGAAAGTAGAATTTTAGAGCGTGAAGAATCCAGGATCGCAGACGATCCCGATAGCCGGATTGATATGGGAGATTCTCATGCGGCGATTATCGTTTTTCTGCCTGGCTGGTTTGATTCCTCTACTGTATGGAACGCCGGTTCGCGGCGTGGGTATTGGAGAAAAAGTGGAAATCTGGATTCGCGCCAATCAGATCGGCTACCTTCCCGGCGATCCGAAAATTGCTGTACTATCCAGTGCGCAACCACAGGCGGGATGTTATCGGGTGGGAGATTTTTCGGCGGATATCGGTTCCGACTGCGGCGCCTGGGGGCCGTTTGCGCATAATTACCGGCTTGATTTTTCCTCTCTGCAAACGCCGGGAACCTATCGCATCCAATTCGGTTCGGTACAGTCCTTGCCTTTTCGTATCGGGGAGGATGCTTATAAAACCGTTCCCGAAAAACTGCTGGAATTCATGAAACTGCAGCGCTGCGGCGAGAATCCCATCACCGGCGAGAAATGCCATCGACAGGATGCCATCGATACGGTCACCGGGGAGAAACTCGATCTGGTGGGAGGATGGCACGACGCCGCCGACCGGCTCAAACATATGATCACTTCTTCCTATTGCGTGGCGGCGCTCTATCTCGCGGGTGCGGAAGAGGAAGCGCGTTATGGAAGCGAGTTGATCGGAAAACTTCATCCACGGCCGGACACAATATACGTACAGATCGGCGACGACCGGGATCATATGCCGCCCGCCACTTTATGGCATGACGACCAAAGCGATTACGGATGGGGGCCGGGTGGGCCGCGGTCGGCCTGGCGCGCCACCGGAAAACCGGAAGGCCCGAAATATAAGAACCAGTCGTCCGGGATGGCGAACCTGGCCGGTCGATGCGCCGCCGCCATGATGTTGGCAGGCAGGTGGGAAACCGCCGAATCGATGTACCGGCTGGCGAAGGCGAATCCCGGCTGTGCGATGTCGGTACCCGTTAAAGCCCCGCATTACTACGGCGAAAGCACCTTCTACGACGATCTGGAATGGGCGGCGGTAGAACTCTACCTCGCCACGAAAGAGGAAGCATACCGGAGGGAGGCTGTCGAATTCGCCCATCGGGCGGGAGGCAATCCCTGGATGGGAAAAGACCGGCACGGGCACTACGAATTTTTCCCGTACGTCAATCTTGCCCACTGGCGTTTGTATCCGCACGTGAATCGGGAAATTCAGGAAAATCTGGCGGAGTATTACCGCAGCGGGCTGGAAAAAATCCGAGAGCGGGCATTGAAAAATCCCTACCGGCTGGGGACGCCGCTGGTGTGGTGTTCGACCAACGATGTCATTGCTTTCGCCATGCAGGCGCAGCTATACGAGCAAATGACGGGCGATTCGCAATTCCGAGCCCTGGCGGCGGAAGCGCGGGACTGGATATTCGGGCGGAATCCCTGGGGCGTTTCATTTGTCATCGGCGTTCCCGAGAGCGGCGACTTTGCCAGCCAGCCGCATCATCTGTTTTATAAGCTCAAGAACCATCTTCCCGTTGGGGGTCTTGTCGACGGCCCCGTTTATAAAGATATCAACGACAGCCTGAAATACGATACGTTTGGCGAAGACCGGCTGGCGCGTTTTCAATCGGAAATCGGAGTTTACCACGACACGTTCGGCGATTTTTCGACCAACGAACCGATTATCGATGGAACCGTTTCGCTGTTGCTTTTATTGAAGATTTGGAATTAAGAGGTCAAGGGGAGGGACGATTCGGTTGAGTTTTCTTTCCCCAACAGCCGGTTAATCTGGCCTTGGATATTGGAT
>CAZFOX010000583.1:2043-3821 GCA_964520565.1 uncultured bacterium
CACCTGAATGGCATCCACACCCGCTTCGCCGAGAGGAATGACGTCTGCTCGGGTGAATATCCCGCTCTGGCTGACCAGAACCCTATTGGAGGGAATCAGGGGGCGAAGGCGTAGAGTGGTTTGAAGATCGGTGGTCATCGTGTCGAAATCGCGGTTGTTGACGCCGATGGTTTCCACGCCCAGCGAAACGAGAAACCGCACCTGTTCTTCCGTGTGCCCCTCCGCGAGTACATGCAGTCCCAAGCCGCGCGCTTTTTGGTAAAGAACGGCAAATGCATCTTCCGTAAGCACCTGCGCCATCAACAAGACGGCGTCTGCGCCCAGTACACGGCTTTCATAGAGTTGATATTCATCCAGGGTAAAATCTTTACGCAGCACCGGCAGGGAAACCGCCGCCCGCGCCGCCTGGAGATGCGCGTCCGTCCCCGAGAAATATTTCTCGTCGGTCAGTACCGATACGGCCGACGTTCCACACGCTTCAAAAAGGAAGGCGATTTTTCCCGCGTCGAAATCGGAACGGATCGAACCCGCGGATGGCGAGGCGGCCTTGATCTCGGCCAGCAGTTTCAAGGGGCCGCCGCTTCTCTGCAGAGCCGAGCGAAAATCGCGCGCGGGAGGCATGGATTGCACTTGCTCTTGCAATCGTTCGAGTGAGTACTGGCGCTTCCGGATCTCGATTTCACGCTTTTTGTGTTCGATGATTTCGGCGAGAATACCGCGCAGGGATTTAACAACCATCGAGATTCCTCGTTTGCTTTATAGCGAGCCGGGAACTTCATACAGGGCGCAGGGGATGGATGGATAACCCGCTGAGCCGGTTTCGGCGATAACCGGTTTCAAACGATCGCGATAGATTCCTTTTTCCATCGCGCCGATCAGTGCGCGTTTGTCGTCGCATTCCGGCCGGATGTAGATTACATAGCGAATTTGATACTTCTTCAGAATGGCTTTGGCTTCGTCCCAGTTCTGGGTGGTGAAAAAGCGCTCTACTTCCGATTTCCGGTTATAGACTTCGGCGTCTAGATCGCCCGTGCGCCACAGCGATTCATGTCCCACCCAACCCACTACGGAAGGCCGTCCGGTAAATGCGGATACCGTGCTTTCGAGCAGGTAACCGCATCCCGGCACTTCGAGAATCCGGTCGCTGGTTTTCGTATTGGAGCGGATCCATTCCAGGATGGCGTATTGGTGGGAGCGGTCGTCGCGCAGGAACGCCAGACCGTCCAGAGTGACGGGGCGATTTTCACCGGGAATCCGGTAAACCCAGGCCAGGGTGTAAATGGGCGGTATAAGCGTGATAAGGAAAAGACCCATTATCGGCAACAGGAAAAACCATGGATAAGCAGAGCGTTTCTCGATGTGTTGATAATCGTGGTAGAGAAGGTAAGGCAAACCTAGTCCCAGTAAAAACCAGGCGGGGAAATGAAACTTGAAAAGAGTGTTCATGCGGGCGATGCCGTAATTGTCTTTCAGGTAAATGAATTCACAGCCCGCGATCAACGACCAGGCCAGGGCGCAGGCGATGAGAGCGAACAGTTCGGTTTCAAGAAAGTACGAGTTCCGGGCCGATTTTTTCTGAAAAGCGGTTTGCATCGCTAAAAGCCAAAACGCCAGAGCGATGCAGGGAGCCAGGGCGCAGACGATATACCCAAACTTGGCCCATAGCGCCAGGAACAGAATTCCCAACAGGGCCAAGGTCAGCCTCAGCTCTTCCTTCGTCCACTGCAATGCCGTTCGGTTCCCACGCAGAAACAGGAATCCCAGCGAAGCGGCAGTAT
>CAZFOX010000584.1:0-3815 GCA_964520565.1 uncultured bacterium
GAGTTTCATTTGCCAGAGGTCTTACCCTCTGCCCACACTAAATAGCGAAGAGGCTCAATTTTCTTGTGGGTTGCCGATCCATTGATTAATACTTCGATATTTTCTTTTTGAAACTGAAATCGATTCAGCAAGGTTTCTTGAATCAGATTGATATCATTATTGGGTCCATCCAGCGATTGAAATTCCGTGCGGCTGTAATCTGAAATCCCAATCAACAAGGCATACCGGCTGGCTTCCGCCATTGGAGAAACAAATAGGCAGAACCATAAGATAAAAACGGGATATACGATTATTCTTCTATCCATGTATAAGCCTGCTCGATCAAAAATTACCAGGCGATTATCGCCGTCTCTTTCTCAATTTTTTACATCCAATTGCCAATTATTATAAATGGCGCCCAATAAAAAGGATGAGAAAAGGGAGCATTCTCGGAAGCCACAAAGGGAGATTCATTCGAGATATCTGTATTTTGCCGGTTCAAGGAAATCACGCCACGGGAAGCAGATATTTCCCCCTTCGCTCCAGGATTGTCTTTTCCTTGAATAAATTCCAATTGAATCGATCGGATCGCCTCTGCTTTGGATTGTTCTGGGAAACGATTCAAGAATTGATAAAACCGCTCCATGAATAATCCCGTACTTTCATCGGCCACCGCCCATAAAGTTGCCATTACACACCTGGCGCCTTTTTGTTGAGCGAGAACGCCGAAGCCTTCGATTTCTTTTCCCGTTGCATCCACTCCCCCCACAGCCGTTTCACAAGCGGATAGTGTCAGTAAATCGACCGAGGTAAGGTTAAATTCATTCTGATTCAGCCGATCCAATGTCAGATTTTCTCCCGTACCTAGCAACAAGAACGATTTCGTCTCATCGCCCGGGGCTAATTGAAAATGACTGGCGATGTGAAGAATTGGATATTCATCCATTAGAGAATCTTTCAAGGACTGTTGAGTAAATGACTCGTTCAAATGGACAATTCCAGACAATACACCCATTGGATCGCTTTCCCCCTCCCGGACGATGGAATCCAGTTCTTTCGGGACAGAAGGCAATGGACTGAATCCTTCTATTTCCCGGCTTAAACCAAATCCGGCGATCTCCCATTGCTTGGAAGGAGAGGCGACGAATTTAGTTTTGGAGGATTCTGTGAACAGGGAAACTGCATAGGATTGCGCCAAATATTTTTCTCCATCGAACAAAGCCGCAAATGGAATATAACGAAGAATTCCATCCACCGATAGCATTACTATTTTTGCATCGGCCTGCTGAAGATCCTTTTCAATGGGAGAGATCAGCAGTTGATAAAGTTCCCGGGAAACCGGCCGGGGATCCCGTTTCGGGTTATCCAAAAGTTCCCGAAAAGTAAATATCTTACGCTTTAATTCAGAAGAGGGTACGGAAACCTGCCTTGCCACCAGCGATTCGGGAGTGGTCAGGAGTATCGTGATTTTTTCATCAAAAACTATATAGTGAATTAATACGGAATTATGGCCGACATCTTTGACAAAGCCCCTTAAATCATAATCGCTACGAAGAGAAAGAGATATTTCAGTTTTAGAAACCGCGGAAAAAGATCGATCGATTTCTTCAATAACACTCTTGAAATGTTTATAGGCAATATCCATTTGTTCGTTTAACTGCTGGATATTTTTTTCGTCTTCATCGGTTCTCGAACTGCGGCGTTTCTTTTTCATTTCCGCCAACTGATTGCCGATTTTCACAATCCGATCCTGGATGGTTATATATTTTTCCCGGTTTTCCTTTTCGAGCGGACTCGGTTGAATCTGTGTTTCGCGAAGATCGCTTGTGGAATTCCTCCGAATAAAATCAAAATACTCCTCCTCCTTCAACATTTTCAAGACAATCTGCGCTTCCGGTAAACGGCCTTCCTCGATGAGTGAATCGGCCAGAAACTTATAAACGTGCTCCTTGGTTTTCAAGAAGGAATTCTGAAATTGATTTCCCAGTTCAGAGATTCCTTTCCGCATCGACTGTAACGTATTGACAGCCTGCTTGCCATAAAAAATCGATAACGAGAGATGACCGAGTTTTTTTTGAATGTAACTCATTCCCGCCTGGATATTCCATAACAGCACCGGATCATCCTGCGCGATAGCGATCAGTAGTGCATCCGTATAGAGTGATAACGACTCCTGTATCCGGTTTTGCTTGTCGTATAAAAAAGCCAAGTTATTCAGGCAAATTGCAATTTGAGGATGACGTTCGCCATGGATTTTCTTGTAGATATCCAATGCCTGATAGTAGAACTGTTCCGCTCGGTCATACTCCATTCGTTCTTCAAAGAGTCCTCCCAGGTTATTGATAACGGCGGCACAGTCCGAACCAAGAAGGTCGGGATAGGTATTCTTCAAAATCCCCAGAGAACGGTTGAAATTCTCTTCCGCAACGGCATGATTTTTCAAATCCCGATTTAACAATCCGGACTGATTTAATGCCATGGCGAAGAGTGAGGGATTTTTCTCCGATGATTTCTCCAGGATAGCGATCGACCGCCGGCAAAATTTCATCGCTGTATCAAAATCGCCCAGCTGATGGTAAGTCCAGACCAGCGGAATCAGAATGGATGCGATTGTGGAATCGTTAGCCGGCGATTGTTCATCCGCCAAAGCAAGAGCGTTCACGAATAATGGCAGCGCTTTTTCATACTGATTTCGATCCAGATAAAAACGCGCCAGATTCCGATAGTTTGTTATGAGAGAGGATTGCCGGTTGCCTCCCAACTTTATATTGAGATTCAGCGCATTCTGCAGATAAGTTTCCGCCAGATCGTTTCGGTTCAATTGTTGAGCGATTAAAGCGGCATGAGTATAATAAGTGGATAAATTCGATTGTTCCCGTCCGTATTTTTCATACAATTCAATGGCCTGAATATAACTCTGAAGTGCTTCTTCAAACCGCTCTTCTTTGGCGAAAGCCTTTGCCTCAGAAACATCGGTATTCGCCCGATCTTTCCAGTTGGATGAATTTAGAGACGGCTCTTCTCCGTTTCCGGATAACGGGAATAAACAAATGGCCGCCAATGAGAAATCCATCCAGGCAATCACAAGGAAATAGAATGGAAATCGTTTGTTCATATTCGTTCCCGATGTTGATAAATCAATACGGATTTTTCTGGGCTTTGACAATATTACCGAAACTTACAATCCCATTGGATGGATCGTAAGGAAGATCGATGGCGGTTTTCCATTGAGAACGCTGAGAATCGGGCAAATAAACGCCATCCGGTCCGGCCGATACCAATCTCCATTTCCCGTATCGCTCTAAAGCCCCTTCATTATAAGCGGAATCGTCGATGCCTTCGGTGGGAGCCGGATGCCCCAATTGCGCGTGCAGCGCCGCTTCGCGGGTATTCACAATGCGCGTGTATGTATAAATTCGTATCCGGCTGCCGAATAATTCATGGTTTTCTTTTGTGGAAAATGGATCGTACAAATTCGCATTAGAAAGATAGGCGCAAGGCGTTGTCAACTCATAGGGGATCGCATTGATTGTCCCATCGTTCATGGGATAATCGTTACAATCCAGCTGATACATTTCGAGCGCCGACGCAATGGCTTGAAAATCTCCCTTCACACGAGCGGCTTTGGCTCGCACCTGGGCATTCAGAAAATTGGGTACGGCGATAGCGGCCAGAATCCCGATAATGGCTACAACGATCAGCAATTCGATCAAAGTGAACGCATTTTCCAGAAAGCAATTTACTGAAATTCGTTCCATGATTGCATTCATTATTCCTGCATCCTTGAATTCAAGGAAACGGAAATCAATACAGCGACCAGTTCAGAACCGAAGAGT
>CAZFOX010000585.1:0-832 GCA_964520565.1 uncultured bacterium
CTACTTTTCCCCCAATTATATCATTCATAAACCGCCCACTCTTCAATCGCTACCGGCTCCGCCGCAATGGAGCCCGCGTCCAGACCGTCCGTACTGATTCCGCTGGCGGGCGAACCGGGTTTCAGACGGAAATCGAGTTCGGCGGCGGGGGTATGGGTAGTTACATTGACGTAAAGCGGATCGCCTACTACCGTTCCGGTTTCCACAATCAGGGATGGATCCAATTGTTCGAGGGTGGATTGCGACGTGGCGTTCCACAACAGGCAATTTTGGAGAGAAAGCGTTCCCGCTTCCAAACCCAGGTCGTCGTCGCCTGGGTTGTTTGTTGATACGAGGATAGAATTACGAATCGCAATCCCCGGCCCGTCGTTGAGAGCGGCTTCGGGATCGTTGATACTGGTTTGGACGATGTCTTCGGTGTCGTAAAAGTCGCAGTGATCGATGAAAACGTACGAGGTATCGCGCAGATCGATGAAGGAATCCTTACCGGGGAAGGGGTAATCCATGGTGTTGACGAAGACGCAGTTCTTGACGATCATGGGCGCTTCCGGCGTTCCCACCGTACGCTCGCCAGTGCTCTTCAAACCGGTGACGCAATCGACAAACCAGACATTTTCGAAAACCACCGGTGCGTCCGATGGTGCATCGACGGTTCCGGTACGAAGATCGGCCACCCGGCCGCCCACGTTGCGGGCGGCCCGGACGATGCGTCCGGCCTGGGCCGTCTCGAGCTTCTCGCCCTCGATGCGATCCGTTCCGGCTGCCGCACTCCGGACGAGATTTACGCTCGCGTGTCCGCACAAGACACCCCCCCTCAATTCTGGGGAGACAG
>CAZFOX010000585.1:842-3811 GCA_964520565.1 uncultured bacterium
CGCGAACGCTCAGCGCGCGCGAGTCTTCTTCGCTTTGCGAGTAAACCGAAAAATCGAGAATCGTGGCGTTTTCGCCGAAACCGCTTCCCGCGCCTTCCAGAATCAGGTTGCTTCCGGCGTTAAAACGAAGTTGTTGATCGAATTTATAAACGCCCGGCGTCAACTTGACGACGATGTTCTGCAGTTTCTGAATCTCGCTGGGCAGCATGAGGGTGTCGGTGGGGTAGTATTCGAAAACATCCATCTCCTGCCCCCACCCCAATTCCAGTCCGGTCAATCCGGCCAACATGAATACCGCCATCCAAACGATCCGATCACTCGAGCGCATGCGTCTTCTCCCTCCTCGGTATAATCTGGTATCCATTATAAATAAAATAATGGAGAAATTGGGAGGGCGGGTTAATCGTTTTCGTTTTCATTGCGATTGTACGTTTGGTTATCGATGTATATCAGGATAAAACGGTGGGGTAGGGTGATAATTTTAATTCTTGGATATAGCGATAGTGTCGTTGATTTTTGGAAACGAATGAAATATTTAAAAACATTGCTGTAGCGGCGATCATTGCATCGGGTATCGATAATCCGTGGCTCAAGCGGTATTGATGCAGGAGTTCCATGGCAATATCGCACATTGCTTCATTCAGTTTGATCGTTTGGAAACGCCTTAAAAATCGTTCCATCTTGCGTAGTTCGGTTTTGTTCCGGCAGCCGATTAATAATTCCATTTGCGTGATTATACTGATAGCCAGTGAGGAATGTTGCTCGATTTGTTCGAGGCAATGTACCGCTACCGAAATATTCAGAGCCGCATCGATTAAAATATCGGTATCGACGAGGATCGTATTATTCACGCCTTGGTCTCCCATTCGCGTTTACGCAGATCCTGTACCCATGCCGTACTATCCTGCATGTCTTTTCGCTTTTGCCACATGCCGATAAAAGGTTCGTCGGTCAATTTGCCTTTTTTCATTTTCCCGGGAGGTTCTTTATCCGGATATTGGGATTTCAAAAAGGCGACAAAATCAACCACTTGCTTTTGTGCGTCTGGAGGCAACGATTGTATTTCACGAACAATGGCTGTTTCTTCCATCGTAGGATTCACCTTTACGGAGTGCTGTTCTTCCGGTTTTATAGACAGTATCCGATCGAGATTCAATTCAAGTTCGGCAATTCCTTTTCCCGTTCTTCGTGGATGGTATCATAGCAATACCGATTTCCTCGTGACACGCAGGTAACTTATCGCGCTTCGTCAACAGTTATTTTCTTCACAGATTTTACCGAAAGAACACTGGAACCATTTTCCGCTCCCCAAACCCACCAAATCGGAGTCAAAGCATCACATTGGAATGATCACACCGTTTCGTATCGGTTTCTATGAGACCGTCTCCTTCGTCTGTACACATTTATATTATATCTCATTTCTGTCAGCCAAGAGATTAAATCCCCCTGCTTATTCCTGAATTTCAAATATCTTTGGCTGTTTTATGGAGAATGATCGATCGATCTTGGAAGGAAGGTATTTCATGAGGGATCTGGGATTCGAACCCAGGACCCCCTGCTTAAAAGGCAGATGCTCTACCGGCTGAGCTAATCCCTCATTGTCTCTTTTTCACAGGCTGTCATTATATCCGATCGTTGGCTTCAGGCCACCCCCAAACGTAGCATTTTTTTATTTTGCTGCAAGCCGTCATGGAACGAAACGGGCGTCTCCCCATATAGCGTGATCGGAATTCGTTCCGTCTCCGGCGTCGGTCACTTCCAACAACATCTCGTGCGTCCATTCCACATTCACATCCACCCGCCAGGCGGGCATATTCGCCCGGATCGTCGGGCTCTCGTACAACACCACGCCATCGCCGGTAACCCGGAACACTACCGACGAAGGCGCATCCGCCTGAACCTCATCGCTGATCCCCACATCCGCCACAAATCGTTTGTATCCCGGCGGTGTAAAAATCTTGATGGACGTCGGCGCGTGCACTCCAATTCCTTTGGCGTAATGAATCTCGTTGATAGTCAAGCTTTTTCCGTCGATCGTGGCGTTCCGTTGCGGCTCTCCCCAGTTCCACGACACAATTTCCCAGTCTTCCAGGTCGCTCGCGTAATAATCGCGAAAGGGAAAACTCTTCCAAACCACGATGGCCAACACAATCGCCACGGCCAACAAAAAACCATTTGCATAGTATAGAACTTTATTCATCGTCGTTTATCGCTCGTTGGAGAGAATGGGCTAAACCATTTTCATCATGGAAGACCAATCCCGCTTCGTCAAGACATGGAAACGCTCTCCACGCGCTAATGGCATCTCACTCCATTCCGGCATCGGTCAGCGCGAATTTTTCTTCCACCAGTTTCCGGTAATTAATTGATATTTTCATCCCCGCGAATCGCCCGTAGAATCGTATCAATTCGTTGGTTTTCGGGTCGAAGTAGAGTTGCGCGATGGAGAGACGCCGCTTCTCCTGTTCCGGTTTGTACCCCGTGGTCTCCAACCGGTAGCGGTAGGTGACCAGCGTGGTGTCCTGGACGGTCTCCTCAGAAAAAGGTTTGCCCAGATAATTCAGAATTTCATCCCGCTTCGGCAGGGAAATTTTCAGGCGGGGCAGGTTTCCTAAATCGCCCTGTATCTTACGGTTTCTTTGATCCACTTTGGCGTTTCCCAGCGCGCGGATGGACAACTCAAGGAATTCCGGCGGCGCGATGCGCAATAATATGGGCGAGAAGGTGAGCGAGGTTAAAAGATCCTCCTGATTGAGCCGGAACAAAAAATAAATGTCGGCGCTCGAATCGGGAGCGGTTTCGGTCTCCGAAATCATTTTCTTAAAGAGGAACATCCACTCCTCGCCTGCCGGTACGGGTGTCTTCTGGCTGGGCTGCAACTCGGAGAGATAAACGATATCGCGCCCGAAGAGTTTTGGAGTCAGAAAGTTAAGGGTGAACGAATCGGTGACTTCGACCTTGAAATATTG
>CAZFOX010000586.1:0-3809 GCA_964520565.1 uncultured bacterium
TTTCGCCCATGCCCACAAAGGCCAGAAAATCTTCGGCTTTCACCTGCACGCCCAGCTCCTCGAAATATTTCATAGCCGCTTCGCAGATGAATTCCTCGGTGTCGACCAGTACGCCGTCCATATCGAAAATGACTGCCTGTATCACGGTGGTTTCTCCCATATGACTGGTATGAGTCGAATTATCGCGGGCTGGACGGCGATTGACAAGAGAGAAGCCGCAATGCTCGAAAAAGCCGATCCAAGATCGGATCCGTCGTTATTTCTCCAGCCGCCAGCCCGTCGCATCGGCGGTCAATGCCGTGTGCCCCTTGTAGCGGTCGTAGACTTTGTGCATTTCTTCGATTGTATCGAAATATCCTACGATATGGGCGGCGCTGAATGATTCTCCGGCTTTCACCGGCTTGCCGTGAATCTCTTCGATCATGACGATGATGCCACCGGGGCGCTGGCTGCACCATGCCTCGTAAACCACCGATGGTTCGAGCGTCAGACCGGCCAGCCAGGGGCCTTCTTTCCCTGTTTTCGGATCGCGCAGATGGTAGGCGCGGATAAAATGCTCCGGTGTTGTATTGAGATCGCGGCGGTAGCCGAACTTCAAATCCGGTGGGAAAGGATTGAAAAACTCGCTGGCGGGGATGCGAATTCCGTCCGGGCCGCTCAGATAACTGAGGTACATCTCGCTGAACGTATCGCCTTTCTCGTGGCGGACACAGCCCGGCGTATCGTTACGGAGGAACATTTCGTCCGAATCGTTGACGCTATCGATCTTGTCCATCAGGATGAAGAACCGCTCGTTTTGGGGGAAGACGATCAATTGCGTCCAGCGCGATCCAGGATGGCGGCCGGGGGCGGCGTATTCGTACTTGTACGTCGTTCTGACCGCAACGAAATCCGTACCATGAATGACTTCCGGTTGAACGGGCTTCATGCGGTGGCAGAGTTGCGGGCCTTCGACCATGCGCTTGCGGTGGCTGCTGCCATGCGCCATGAGAGCGTAGGCTCTCCTCTCTGGATCGGTCTCGTTGGTATACCAGGTATACCGCCCAACGCCGTTGCCGTCCGGAGCGATCACTCGATCGCTCCAGGCTTCATCGCTGCCCGCTTCCATCAGCCAATCGATGACCATCAAGCCATCGCCCACTTCGCGGAATCCGGTCGCCTTGTCTAGAAACGATCCTTTCTCGATGCCGGTCATCCAATGCTTGGGATCTTTCTTGGGAATAACGGCTTCGAGTTTGGCGGTTTCGATCTTGATGGAGCGGTCGTCTTCGGTGACGCGCGGGCTATCGATGGGTGGAGGAGCGGAAAGGGAGGGTGTTGTGAGGATAATGAGAAATGCAAGCGATAACAGGGAAAAGAAGGACGCGAGCGGTTTCATGAGAGATTCCTTTGTAGATGGAAAAATATAATTACATGATAGTGGGCATGAAAGGACTGTCAATTCTATAAAAATTGCAATAATTTTTTGTCACTGCCGATCAGAAACAATGGAACGCTGCCAGAAATGCCGGTCTTCTCGCGGAGTTTGTGGAGTAATAGCCCCGCTGAATCGTTCTTGCCCTTCCCCACTTATCTTAACGTATTCGGCCCAGTTTTCATTGCGTTTGGTATTGATAAATTAGTGCGGCTGGTTTTGTGGGTGCTTTCATTGGCAATCCGTCCTTCATTAAATCCATTCCTGTTTTTGTTATCGATTCGTCGGTATCAAGGTTGATCACCGTGTAGGTTGTTGCCGAATCCAGGGCTTTTAGTTTTACGATGAGTGTATCGCTCTCGCATCGATCGCGGCGAAAGGCTTGCACCATGCCTTCGTGCTCGGCGGGATCGTTGAATTGCCAGGAAATCCATTTGTCGCCGTCGAGGCTATAGGGCGTCAGCGGGTAATAATCCGCCGTAAATAAATGGCGGATTTTCTGATACAGCGCGAGTTGCGCTTTAGCGGGTTTCCAGATATCTGGATTTTTGTAGTAATCCAGTGCGAGGGTCAGGTGGGTTCCCCAGCCGCTTCGGAAATCGTAGGGATCGGCGCTTACCGCCCCCACTCCAGTGATGGGAAGCCAGGATGAAATGCCGTACGCCATACTATGCATACCGACCGGTTCCCACACGCAATCGCTTCGGAAGAGGATCAAAGAGCGGCGCAGTATCTCAAAATCGATCCGGCGCCCTCCGCTGGCGCAGGTGTCGATAATCAATCCCGGATGTTCGCGGAGCAGCGTATCGTAAAAATCGTAGAGGCCCATAATATGGCGGATTTCGTTCATTCCCTGACGGTCTTCCGGTTCGTTATTTCGCCAATAATAGAGCGGGGCTATATTGAAATCCTGCCGATAGATTTCCAATCCTAATTCATCGATCAATTGAGAGAACGTCTTCTTCGTCCAGTCCAACGCTTCGGGATTTCCGAGATCGAGTAGGCGAAATCCGTCTTTTTCGTGATATTGCAATCCCTTTGGAAGGTTCGCGGGCGTCAGCAGCCATTCTGGATGGTTGTCGAAGAGCCAGGTATCGGGCATGACTCGTTCCGGTTCGCACCAAAGCAGAAAACGGTATCCGTGGGAATGAGCCGCATCGGCGACCGGTTTCAGTCCGCGGGGAAAGCGTTGCGGGTTGGGTTCCCAAGAGCCGACGTTGAGTGCCCAATTGTTGGTTTTCCCATGCCAACCGGCGTCGATCCACCACGTGTCTACTGGGAATTGATGGTCGGCGATATTTTCGATTCCCTGGATCATGTTGTCTTCGGTGGTATCGGTAAAACCGATCGCCGCGTGGGGAGAGGCGGCGATGGGATACTGCACCGGCTTCCCATCGTTCGTCGGCGTATAATGGTTCAACAACAATCGGCGCAATTGGTTTTGTCCGTATAGGTAATCCTTACCCGAATAGAACAGCAACAAAATCGCCGGCGTGCGAATCTCCTCGCCGGGATGCAGGCGCAAGTGGGTTTTCTCCATACCCGCTCGGACTTGTACCTGGGTTACACTCTTTTTTTCGAACGAGGCGGCCCATTGTCCCGTCCATCCAATCCCCAACATGACTCCGCCATCTTGAAGGTTTGCAAGATTGAAGAAGGGGAGAACTCCATCCGACGAACGGCCATCCAGCGGTGCGAGATGGATGGAATCCGCAATCGTTTGCTCTCTGGGAGCAAAATCGTCGGATTGATTGTGGCTGCCCAGGGCGTAGTGCAATATTATTTCTTCATTCTGCAACGTGGAGAATGGTGCATCCAATGCCTGTACGTTTTCCAGGATGGGGGAGTCGCTTTGTCCGGTGTTGGAAAAATAGAGCGTCCATTCCAAGACGGGAAAGTCGCGATACTCCACCTCACAGTATTTAACGGTCAGATTGGAAGCCGCGTCTGTATAAACCGTTGTTCGCTGGAGGCGGTTGGAATCGAGGTTCTCTGTGGTTGTTTCGTGCTGCCACTGTGGTAAAAACTGAGAACTTGGTTTTCCATCCAACACAAAGGAAAAGGGGAGAAAATCCGATTGTCTTTCAACCGATAACGAATTCGATTCCGGGGATATCCAGGAATGAGATTGGAGAAAATCGTTCAGTTTTGGTTTGGCGCTGGCGCCGGTTATCAGAACGGTTATGAAGAGAACTATTATGATTGTTTTGGGGAAGCACATTCTATCGTTCACTCCACTATGATATGGTTAAAAAAGGAATACGAAATGCTTTTTATTTTGACGCATACGTCACGATCGTGAGAGAGAGGACGAACCTTCTGGTGAGCCGCTTAAATGAATCGGCTCTCCAGAAACCACACTAAATATCCGGTTTCTTTCTTTTTCGATCCAACA
>CAZFOX010000587.1:0-3807 GCA_964520565.1 uncultured bacterium
AAACCGCCAAACTGCGCCAGCATGCCAATTCTCTGGGTATCGTACTGGCTCACGAAATTCATCCGGGCACCGCGGCTATGTGCGCCGATGATTTCCTACACCTCGTTAAGATTTGCGGCAACGATCCCTGCCTGGGCGTCAACGTCGATCCCTCCCACTGCTGGGAAGGTGAAGACTGGGAAACCCGTTTCCTGAAAGTTGCTCCATACTGTTACGGCTGTCATGTCAAGAATCACCTTGTTCGACCCACATTCCCACTGCGTTCGATGGCCAGCGATTGGAAAGTACGCGCCATGCAGTTCTGCGATCTGCCCACCGGCGACATCAACATGACTCGTTTCGTCGAGCTTATGCTGGCAGTCGGTTATCCGCAGAAATATCTGAGCAAAATGGGTTCCGGCACCGCTCCCCTCGTCGTGGAAGCGGAGAGCGCGCATCGCGACCCGGACGCCACCAGCGTGAACGGCATTCAATTCGTACGCGACGAACTATGCTTCCCCATTGCCGAAGGCAGCTTCGAAGACGGCATGGGCGCAGATAACCGTCTAATCTCTCCCCCCGTTCCCTCGCCCCCCGGGAGAGGGCCAGGGTGAGGGAAATAAGAATAGATCACTTAAACTAAATCGGGGCGCTTTCCAAGCGAAAGCGCCCCAATTTTTTCCCCTCTTCAAGGAGCGCGGGCGTCCCCGCCCGCGTAAAGCCACCTTCTCTTCCTTTTGCAGGATAGAATTCCCTAACCAAGCGTCCCCGCCCGCGTAAAGCCACTCCTACAATCTCACTCTTTTCTATATTCCACGCGGATATCTTCCAACGCCGGAAACTCCCGCCGGTAGGCTGTCAACGCCGCATAATCGGCTTCCGCCTGAATGATCCCTTCTGCATCGTCCGCTTCCGCCAAAATAATTCCGCGAGGATCGATAATCCGGCTCCGGCCCGAATAGGTTAGGGTGGGATCGTTTCCGCAGCGGTTGACACCGACGACGTAAGCCTGATTTTCGATGGCGCGAGCCTGCAATAGCGCTATCCAATGTTCTTCCCGCGCCTGGGGCCAGCAGGCCAGCACTACGAATAGGCTGGTTTTCCGTTGTACGGCGTGGCGGAACACTTCGGGAAACCGCAGGTCGTAACAAATGAACGAAGCCGCCGTGAAATCCCCCCAGGGAAAGGTAACGATTCGTTCGCCGGGTACGTAATAATGCGTCTCCCCGGCGTACGAGAATGGATGCATCTTGGAATAACGCGCGATCTCCCGGCCGGTTGAATCGAACGCCGCCGCCTCGTTCCACCCCCGCCCGTCCGGCGAACGCGTCACCACACCGCCGACAACCACCGATTGTTTTTTTTGCGCGAGACGGCTTAAGAACTGGTCGGTTTCCCCTTCCGGACTGTCGGCGATATCGGCAACGTTCATGCTGAATCCGGTGGCGAACATTTCCGGCAGGACAATCATACTCCCCGCCTCAATAGGGATTTGATCCAGCAGGATTTCCACCTTCCTGAAATTGGCCGGTTTGTCTTCCCAAACGATATCCAATTGAACGGCGTACAGTTTCGGCATCTCTTTCTCTCCCGCCATCGGCGAACCATTTCCGGATTGTACCCAGCATGGATCGACGAAAACAGACTATCTCAAAATCGGATGAAACACAAAGCAACCCCCTAATAAACGGTGGCATATATCCTATTTCTCTCATGCTTCATTCCAATCGATACTGCTTTTATACTGTTTCATCTCATGATGGCTACGATCAACAAACCATAACGATTGCGATGTTTCAATCGTTCGTATGGATATTCCAGGTGGACGATATTTGGAAGATCCCGGAATACAGACTCAATAATGGTTCGAGTCATTCAATTCATTTAGGGAATGCCAAATTGGAGAGTACAATCATGGACAAAACAGCTCATTCTCTTTCCCGGCGCGATACATTGAAACTCCTGGGGGGCGGGGCGGCCGGAATGGCGATGCCGGGCCTTCTTGCACGCAGGGCGCGCGCCGCGGAGGAAAAGCGTCCCAACATCATCGTCATCCTGGCCGACGACATGGGTTTTTCCGACCTCCATTGTTACGGCTCCGAAATATCCACCCCCAACCTCGACCGGTTGGCGAAGGGTGGAGTGCGCTTCACGCAGTTCTACAATTGCGCCCGCTGCTGCCCGACGCGCGCTTCTTTGTTAACCGGTCTCTATCCCCACCAGGCGGGTGTGGGGCACATGATCGACGATTGCGGCGTTCCCTCCTATCAGGGCTTTCTCAACGACCGCTGCGTCACGATTGCCGAAGCCGTCCGCCCGGCGGGTTATACGCCCTTGATGACCGGAAAGTGGCATGTAGGCGAAAAACAACCGCACTGGCCGATGGATCGCGGTTTTGAAGACTATTACGGTCTCATCAGCGGCGCTTCGAACTATTTTAAACTGGATGAGGGACGTACTTTCGTCGATGGCAATAAACCGGTCTCCAATCTGGGAAAAAATTTCTACATGACCGATGCGTTTTCGAACAACGCGGTGAAACAGATCGAAGAATACGGGAAAAAAGAAGAACCGTTCTTCCTCTATCTCGCTTATACCGCTCCCCACTGGCCGTTGCATGCCCATCCCCAGGACATCGAAAAATACACCAATCGTTACATCATCGGGTGGGAGGCTCTGCGCGAGTGGCGATATAAAAATATGGTCGAGATGGGAATCGTGGATTCCCGCTGGGAACTGCCGCCCCGCGACGAAGAGGCTCCCGGATGGCGCGACGATTCGGTCGACCGCAAGTGGGAAAACATACGCATGGCGGTCTACGCCGCCCAGATCGATTGCATGGATCAGGGCATCGGCCGCATCCTCGAAAAACTGCGCGAACTGGAGATCGAGGACAATACCCTGATTCTCTTCCTCGCCGACAACGGCGGTTGCGCGGAAAGCCGGCCGGAAAATAAACCGGATATCATGCCCGGCCCTCAAGATACTTTCCAAAGTTACGGCCTGGCCTGGGCCAACGCCAGCAATACCCCTTTCCGGCGTTACAAGCATTGGGTGCATGAAGGCGGAATCGCGACTCCCTGTATTGCTTACTATCCCGGTCACATTCCGGCGGGACAGATCGCCCACCAGCCCGGCCACGTCATGGATATTCTCCCGACCTGTCTCGATTACGCCGGAGCCGAGTATCCCAAAACCTTTAACGGGAACGAAATTACCCCTGTGGAAGGCAAGAGCCTACGTCCCATCCTGGAGGGAAAGGAACGCTCCGGCCACACGGCGATTTTCTGGGAGCACGAAGGCAACCGCGCCGTCCGGCAAGGGAAATGGAAACTCGTTTCTCAACACGCCGGGTCGTGGGAATTATACGACCTCGAGGCGGATCGCACCGAAATGCACGACAAAGCTGCGGCGGAACCGGAACGCGTCAAAACCATGATCGCCCTTTACGAGGAATGGGCGAACCGCGCCGGCGTTCAACCCTGGGAGGAAATCCAGGAGCGGAAAAAGAGCAAGAAGGAGAATCCGGAAAGCGGCAAGTCCGAGAAAAATAACGTCGAAAAACCCACAACGAAAACCGAATCGGGGAACAAAAAAAAGACAAACGGATGAGGATCGTTCAGAAGCGCTCAGTCTCCCGCGTCAACATAGAGATACGATCTAAAAAACTGCCGATTGGTTCTATCCGACATCTCATGGCTATAATCCAAGCCATGAACGTAAAGATTCTTTTAAATTATTCGTATCGCACGCTGTGAGATTTCCTACTTTTTAAACGCATCTTCCATAAAAACCAAACGGAAAAAGTGGCAATAAATCGTTGAATAG
>CAZFOX010000588.1:0-3807 GCA_964520565.1 uncultured bacterium
ATGATTGTCCATGCGTTTCCCGTTTCTGCCCGGCGATTGGGATTACGGGCGGCAGCGGCAGCGGCAAGACGACGCTGGTCAATGCGTTCCTCCGCCACCACTCAGGTACAATTGCTCTCCTATCGCAGGATTTCTATTACTTCGATCGATCCTCCCTTCCTATCGAGGAGAGAGCCCGGACGAATTTCGATTGCCCCGATTCCATCGATTTCGAAAGGATGTCCCGCGATCTGGACGAACTGGCGGCGGGGCGTCCGGTCGATGTGCCGATATACGATTTCCACAGACATGTACGAATGGGGGAACGTTCCCTTCCGCCAGGCGATATTCTGATCGTGGAAGGAACGTTGATCCTTGCGGTCGAAGCGATTCGGTCGCGTCTCGATTATGCCGTATTTTTGGATGCGCCAGACTCGGTACGCCTGGAGAGGCGCATAGGCCGAGACCGGGCAGAGCGCGGACGCCGGGAGGACGATATCCTGCGGCAATATCGGGAAACAGTGCGCCCCATGTTCGACCGGTGGATCGAACCCACGCGAGGGCTGGCCGATACCCTCATCGATGGGACGCTTCCCATGGAAGCCATGAGGGAACGATTCATTCAGTGCATCGCCCCGTTTCTTTCGATGGCCTGACCGTTATTCCGGCTCGGCGGGCGGGGCTTTCTTGGCCAGTTCGATCTCGTTAACCGCCTTGAGCACTTCGTCCATATGTTGCATGGCCGGATGTTGTTCTCTCTTTTGTTTCAGAAACTGATCGGCTTTATCGATCTGCCCGGCTTTCACTAAAATCCGCGCGATCTGTGCGTAACAATAACCGTTATCGGGTTCGCGATTGGCCAGCGCCTGATAGAGCTGAGCCGCTCGTGCAGGATTTCCCATCCGCATCCAGGTTTCAACCATTTTATTGCGTGCGGCGTAATCGTGTTCGTCGGCGATGATAATGTTGTTGTACGCCATCTGGGCTTTCTCCATATCGTTCTGCGCGAAGTAGATATCGCCCAGTTTGCGGAATACGACAACGTCGCGGGGACGAACTTCGCCGGTTTTTACCAGAATTTGCACCGCTTCCTCGAGTTTTTCCTCTTTCAGGCGAAGGTCGGCGAAGCGCTTGAGAAACAATCCGTTTTGCGGGAGATCTCCCCAGGCATGCCGATAGTGAGCCGCCGCCAGATCCAAACAATCGAGTGCGGAAAGCCCGTCTCCCATTCTATCGTGAAACGCGCGCGCCGCCGGTGAAGGGATTTTACGAAGACCGGTGGAAAAGATTTGGGTAGCTTTGCGGGGATTCTCGCGTATTTGTTCCTGAAGACCGAGGCTCAGGAGAACTTCCGGATTCTTGGGCGCGATACGTGCCGCCGTCCGCAATAGGATTCCCACTGTTTTTAATGTCTCGCCCTTAGAGGCTTTCTCTTTCTCCTGAATGCTATCGAGAAGAATCGCCCGGGCGATCAAAGCAAGCGCTTCCGGCTGATACCAAAGATCGCCGGTCATATCCTGAAGCGTTTTCTCCAGTGGCGCCTGAGACAACCAGGCATAATAGGCAAAAGCAAGCGGTTCCTGCTTCAGGCGGTCTCTACCCCACTTGGCGAAGGGGTTGGGAATCGCGCCCTCCCGCAGATCGGTCCAGGTGGTTAGAAAGCGGGCGTATTCGATGGCGACCGAGATGGGCGCGGCAGCGTCCTGAAGGGATTTCTCGTAGGCTTGTTTGGTGCGTTCTACATCGCCCAGCCGCCCGGCGATTCGCGCTTCCATCTGCCAACGGAGCCAATGATCCAACTCCAACTGGGGCAGGTATTTTTCCGCCTCCAGGATTTTCCCATCGTTCAATAAATCTTCGATGAGGACGTGCATGGCGGCGTCGTTTTCGGGTTCCAGTTCGTGCGACTTTTCCACCAGGGCCTTTCTTTGCGCGGGATCGTGGACGATGCGGCCGTATAGTGCCTGCAAGGCGGCGTTTCGGGGATTTTCGGACGACCACTGTTTGTACTGGCGTTCGATTTCCCGCTCCCTCCCCGACTGGCGCATCAGATCCTGGTATAGAAAATGGAGGGGGGTGGTGTTGGAATTTTGTACAACCGGAAGCAATTCACTCGCCTGTTTTGCCCATTGCGCCTGGAACTGCCGGTTGGAAGCATGATGGTTCCATCGCAGCCATCCGCCGGGTCCAAACACAATGCCCACCAACAGAACGATCGCGGCGGCCAGGATTCCCAATCGATATCGTCCCGAGAAAGCCTTCATTCTTCGATCTCCCTGATTTGGGGTGTTGTCAATGAGAGGAATTTCGGAATTTCCTCCAAAAACCGCAGATAAAACTCCAACGCGCCACTCGGAAAAAAATAACGCTGGTTTTTGGGTATTATCCCTTTCCTCAAGAAGATACGAAGCCCCGCCCCTGCATCTGTACAACATTTCCGGGGATGGGTAGGATATAGAGCAATTGTAAATTCCTGAAGAACGGCAAGGATACAACGATGGTGGAAAAATCACTAGACCGGAAACTGGCGGAAATCCGCGCCACTCCCAGCAGCAAGGCCTTTATTATCGCCGACGCCAAAGACGCCGACATCGCGCGCGGCATCTATTCGTGCGGGCGCTATTCGCCCGAATACCATCACGGCGAGCTCAACTTTCGCAGTATCCAGGAATACCGCGAGATGATGCGCCAGGTGCTAAAGCAAGGGCTCATCGACATCATGCTGATGTCGCCCAGCACCAACGAAGTACTGACCATTCAGGAGCGCCTGTTCGACAACTCGCACGTCACCCCGGCGGGTCGTGCCAACGACACGACCGATATCTATACGTATCGCGGCGCGTCGTACGCCACCATGGCCTCGCGCCCGTTCCGCACCACAACCATCGACCACATCCAGTGCGGCAAGTACGAATGCACCCCGGAAGAACGCAATCTGGGGGCCAATCTGGGGCTCTATTCCATCACCTTCAACAACGATCTCGAACGCGACACCGAATCGCTGCGCTGGTTCAAGGAGTTTCGCATCGAAGCCGAGCAGAAGAATTTCCGTTATTTTCTCGAAGTCTTCGATCCCAACGTTCCCGGAACAGTTCCGCCCGATCAGATCGGCGCGTTTGTCAACGATTCGATCGTGCGCAGCCTGGCGGCAGTCACCGAACGGGGGCGTCCCTTGTTTTTGAAGATGGTCTATCACGGGCCGAAGTATATGGAAGAACTGGCCCATTACGATCCCAGCATCGTCGTCGGCATTCTCGGCGGTTCGGCGGGAACTACCTACGACGCCTTCAAACTGATCGCCGATACCCAGAAGTACGGCGGCCACGTGGCCCTGTTCGGACGCAAGATCAACGAATCGGAAAACCAATTGGCCTTCATCAAGTTTCTACGCATGATCGTGGACGGCGAGATATCTCCCGAAGAAGCGGTCAAAGCTTATCACGGCGTACTGCAGGAAATGAAGATCAAGCCGCATCGCAGCCTGCAGGACGATATGCAGATGACCGACCAGTCGATGAGTTACAGCAGCACGGCCACCACTGTCCCGGCGGGCGTCCCCCGATCCGCGGCGGCTCCGGCCCCCGCGCCAACGCCGTTGCGCCCCGCCACCACGAATTCACAACCGGCCGCCAAACTGCGCCTGGTCGACGAAGCGGAGCCCGATTTCTCGAAGATGACCCTGGAGGAAAAATTAGACTACAACCAGAAAAAAAGAGACCGTATCTGGGGCTAAAAACCGCATTAGACCCCTCGCCGCAATTCCCTCGCCCCCGGGGCTGATCTTTACCCACAAGTTTTCATGTGGGGTGGAGAGCGATATGCATGGAG
>CAZFOX010000589.1:0-3802 GCA_964520565.1 uncultured bacterium
ATGAACCGCCAGACCTTTGCTGATGCAGGCGTATACTTTTTCTTCGGATACCTCAACACCCGCGCCTTCGATCCTGCCCTGCTCCTGAAGCATTTTCAGTAAAGTGCCTTCTCCACACCCCAGATCGAGAACCCGGCTGCCCGGTTCTACAATGCCGCAAATGATGTTGAATTCGTACCGGTGTTCTGAAATGGGTTCAGGCGGCATTCGATTTTATTTCCTCCGAAACATGGCTGAGAAAATCCCGGATTAGGCGGATCTGTTGCGGGCTCTCCAGGAGAAAGGAGTCGTGTCCGTATTCCGATTTGAGTTCGCAATAACTGACCGAAATACCATTTTGTTTCAACGCTTTCACAATCTCGCGCGATTGGTAAGGGGGATACAACCAATCGCTGCTGTAAGAGAGTACCAGAAACTTGACTTTAACACCCCGAAAGGCGTCGGCCAGTGAACGGTGACCGTCGGCCAGATCGAAATAATCCAGCGCTTTCGTGATATAGAGGTAACTGTTGGCGTCGAAACGTTGGGTGAACGATGCGCCCTGGTATTGCAGGTAACTCTCCACCTGGAAATCGGTCAAAAGGTTGAAACTGACCTGGTCGCGATCCTGCAGGCGACGTCCGAATTTCTCATGCATAGCCCGATCGCTGAGGTAACTGATGTGCCCCACCATGCGTGCCACGGCCAGCCCTTTCGCCGGAGGCTCCGAATCGTAGTAATCGCCCCGGTTCCAATGGGGATCAGCGAGAATCGCCTGCCGTCCCACTTCGTTGAGGGCGATGTTCTGGGCGGAGTGATTGGCGGTGGTGGCGATAGGAATTGCTGCCGCGATTCGATCGGGGAACGTGACCGCCCATTCCATCGCCTGCATGCCGCCCATCGATCCGCCTGCCACGGCCAGCAACTTGGGAATACCCAGGTAATCGATTAGCCCCTTCTGGGCTTTGACCATATCCCGGATGGTGATGAATGGAAATGTCAGTGCGTAAGGTTTCCCGGTTTGGGGATTGATGGAAGACGGGCCGGTCGAACCTCGGCATCCCCCGATACAGTTGGAACAGATGATGAAAAATCGGTTGGTATCGAAAGCTTTGCCAGGGCCGATATATCGATCCCACCAACCCGGTTTACGGTCGTTGGGCGTGTAATACCCGGCCGCATGATGATCGCCCGACAAGGCGTGCAGAATCAGGATCGCGTTATCTTTTCTCTCGTTGAGTTTCCCGTAGGTTTCGTAGGCCAATGCGATGGGTCCTAACTTTTGGCCGCTGTCGAGCACCAGTTCGCCGGGAGGCGGGAACAGAGTAACCGTTTGTTCCGTTACAAGTCCAACCGATTCGTTGCGATCGACCTCTTCCATGGTTTCTATCCTATTGGATGAAGGATCAGGTTTGGGATAACGCCCGATCCAGGTCTTCGATGATATCGTCTACATTTTCCAGGCCGATGGAAAGCCGGACAAAATCGGGAGTGACTCCCGTGGCTCTCTGTTCTTCTTCGGTCAGCTGTTGATGGGTGGTACTGGATGGATGAATAATCAGCGACTTGGCATCGCCGATATTGGCCAGATGGGAGAAGAGTTTCACGTTTTCGATGATTTTCTTTCCCGCTTCCAATCCTCCCTTCACGCCAAATCCCATAAGAGCGCCAAACAGTCCTCTGTAATGATATTTTTGGGCGGTTTCGTAGGAGGGATGATCGGGAAGGCCGGGATAATTCACCCAGGCCACTTTCTTGTGACCTTTCAGAAATTCGGCCACTTTCTGGGCGTTTTGGCTATGACGTTCCATACGCAGGGGCAAGGTTTCAAGGCCCTGAAGGAAGAGAAAGGCGTTGAATGGCGACATGGCGGGTCCAATGTCGCGCAAGAGCTGCAACCGTGCCTTGAAAGCGAAGGCCACATTACCCATACCGGCGAAATCGCGGAAAGTTTCCCAGATTTTCAAACCGTGATAGCTGGGATCGGGTTCGGTGAAATTTAGGAACTTGCCGCTTCCCCAATCGAACCGGCCCGAGTCGATCGCGATGCCGCCGATAGAGGTTCCATGCCCGCCGATAAACTTAGTGGTCGAGTGCATGACGATATCCGCGCCATGGTCGATGGGACGTACCAAGAACGGAGTGCAGACGGTATTGTCGATAATCAAGGGGATTTTGTTTTCATGGGCGATATCGGCGACCGCCTGGATATCCAAGGTGTCTAATTTGGGATTGCCGAGCGTTTCCGCAAAAATCGCTTTGGTCTTGGGCGTGATCGCTTTCTTGAAATTGTCTGTTTTCGAAGGGTCCACAAAGTTGACGTTGATTCCCATCTTGGGCAGTGTGTAGTGAAAGAGATTAAACGTTCCGCCGTACAAACTGGCCGAGGAGAGAATTTCATCTCCATGCTCTGCGATCGAGAGAATACTAACGGTACAGGCCGCCTGACCCGAACTGACTGCCAATCCAGCCGAGCCGCCTTCCAACATGGCCACCCGCTTTTCCAATACGTCGGTGGTTGGATTCATGATGCGGGTGTAGATGTTGCCGAGTTCTTTTAATCCAAATAAGTTTGCGGCATGTTCCGGGCTGTTGAATACATAGGAGGTTGTCTGATAGATGGGTACGGCGCGCGCATTGGTGGCGGGATCGGGAACTTGTCCACCATGTAAGGCGAGACTCTCAAAGCGTAGAGAATGGTCGGCCATTCGTTTACTCCTTTTTTCCAAATGGAGATACTAATGCAATGCGATTATTTATAATATACCCGGAAAGTAGAATATAATGAGGATTTTAATAGAATAAACCAGAATGCAAAGATTTTGTGAAGTGTTTCTTTTTTTTCAGCCTGTGAATTCCGCTGGATAAATTATCCGCGGATACTATGCGATCTCAAAAATGGAAATCGTTCCGCTGGGTCGATTGGAAGGGTTTTGAAAGCATGACCGGGAATCGGAAAGTGGGGATGAGAATCTGAAGAGTTGATTGGGAATGTGTTATAATTACCTTTCGTCTATCGTTGGAAAAGAAGCAGTATGATTTTATCACTTGTTGAAATAGAAGACATTTGCGTTTATCGATCGTGGAAAGATAAAAACGAGGTTCCTGAATGAAGAAAAAAGCGTTCTTTGTTTTGTTGCTTCTTCTGCTCGTATTATTTATCCCGGTTTTTTTCTATTGGAAGAACCTGGCGACATCGGTTGTCTTTTCGGCGTTCGATATGCGGTATGGATTGTCATTCAAATACGATCGATGCGATGTCAGTATGTTTCCCGGCCGTATCGCCCTGCACAAACCGCGGTTACTGGACTCGTTTCAGAAATCCCCATTTCCCCTGGCTTCCGCGGATGTATTGAAATTATTCGTTCAGATTCAGAAAGTCGTACAGGGCGAATTGGATTTGAATCGTGTGTACGCCAACAAACTATCGGTCGAAGTAACTCCTTCGCCTGACGGCGAACTGAATTGGTCGCAGGTTTTGCAGCGATTGAAGAAAGAAAATACCACCGATCGTATCGCTTTGGCAGAGCCGCGAAGTGCGACCGGAACGAATGGGAAAACCAACGCCGCCACTCCGGCTCATAATGCGTCCGTCAAAGTCAAGGCGGCGTCCGGACCGGCGGCTGCCAAACCTCTTCGATCCCAGGCCGTTCTTCATTCTTCAACATTCCCTATCATCGATATCGACGATCTTCTATTGAACTATCACAATCCCCAACAGGCGGAAACCAACTCGATCCGCATGGAACATTTCCGGTTCGATCCACGTTCGTACGATTTGACGATCCAGAATGGCCGGGTTTTTTCTTCCAGCCGGAGCGAC
>CAZFOX010000590.1:0-3800 GCA_964520565.1 uncultured bacterium
AATACACCTCTTGCATTGCATCTCTCTTCTCTTTTCCTTTATGGGATTCCGTTTGTTTGCCGGTCTTTACTTTTTGTTGATTCAGGGTATTACTAATTATATATTCGTAACACTATTAAGGTTTCAGTGGTTTTTGAGGAAATGAGTAATTCGATTGGAAATAAAAAAGTACTATCAAGAAAAATTCCCCCAAATTTTCTCGCCGGTTGGGGAAGGTTGTCTCTCCCAGGAACGGAATACTATTCACAAAATTTAGAAGATGCTTCGAAAGAGGCCAATCTGTTCCGAGGAATGGGACGCAGCTATGGCGATTCGTCTCTTCCTCCTGCCTATTCATGCCGCGTGGTCAATACATGTTTTGCCGACCGGATTCGCTTTTTCGACCGAAAAACAGGTCGAATACGGGCCGAAGCGGGTTTAACGTTGTGGGAACTGAACCGCTTATTTCTTCGGGAATGTTGGTTTGTTCCAGTATCTCCAGGCACGCAATTCGTCACCTTAGGTGGGATGGTCGCTGCAGACGTACATGGGAAAAACCACCATCAGGCCGGTAGTTTCGGCGGTCATGTTTGCGGTTTACGAATGCGGGTTCCCGATGGCCGAATCCTGGAATGTTCCGACGAAATCGAATCGGAACTCTTCTACGCCACGATTGGAGGAATGGGATTAACCGGATTTATTTTAGAGGTTGAGTTTATTTTGCAGAAAATACCCTCCCCCTGGATCTGGCAGGAAACCACCCGAATCGAAGGAATCGATTCATTCATCCAGTCTCTCAAAAAAGCGGCGAAGGAATGGCCGTTCACCGTCGGTTGGATCGATTGCCTCTCGAGGGGAAAACGGATGGGACGGGGAATTTTGATGTGTGGAAGATGGGCGAATCGTGAAGAATCACCTTCCTACCCGCCACCTCCAAAACATCCGTATCGTTTTCCTTTTATATTGCCCCGTTGGGTACTGAACCGGACAACGCTTCGTCTATTCAATGCCATCTATTTTCGGCTTCATACACCGCGAATCAAACAGGGAATCGTTCATCCTGAAACGTTCTTTTATCCATTGGATACCATCCAGGATTGGAACAAGATGTACGGTTCCACCGGTTTTACACAGTATCAGTGCATCTTGCCGGAAGATCAAACTCCAGGGGTTACGAAACGGTTCATGACACTATTAACCTCGCTGGGAGGCGCTTCTTTTTTATGTGTCATCAAAGATTGCGGAACACAGGGAAAAGGATTGCTTTCGTTTCCCAAACCGGGAATTACCATCGCACTCGATATTCCCGTGCGAAAAAATACAGCCAGGATGATCGATACGTTGAACGAATTTGTAATCGCGGAAAACGGCCGTATCAATCTCTGCAAGGATTTTTTCACCCGTCCGGAACATTTTCGCGCTATGGAAAACCGGTTGGATCGATGGCAAAGCATTCGTAACCACTGGGACCCGCTTCATAAGATTCACAGCGCTCAATCGGTTCGCTTGTTAGGAGACGCGATATGAAAGCCGTGATCTTTGGGGCGACCAGTGGAATCGGCCAGGCGATCGCCCGTATCATGGCGATTCGTGGCGATGATGTGTTTCTGCTAGGACGCGACCGGAAAAAACTCGATTTATGCACCCAAGATCTGGAGGCTCGGTCGGGTAAACCGATAGCAGGATGGGGATTCTGCGACCTGGAACGAATCGATTCATTTGAAGACGCGCTCGTTTCCGCCGATTCCATCCTGAATGGGATGGATACGATTATCCTGACGGCGGCTCTTTTTGACACACAGGATAATCTGGAAAATGATTTTCAAAAAAAAGGAAAATTGCTGACAGTGAATTTTACGAATACGATCCTGTTTTGCGAGACGGCGCGAAAGCATCTCCTGCAACGGGGTGGAGGAACGCTGTGTGTTCTCAGTTCCGTTGCCGGCGATCGTGGAAGAAAACCGGTCGTGCTGTATGGAGCGGCCAAAGCCGGATTATCGCATTATCTGGAGAGTTTGGATCATAAATACTATTCGTATGGTTTGCGGACGATCTGTGTGAAACCCGGTTTCATCCGTACTCCCATGACCGCAAACTTGAAATCCCCTCCATTTTCCGGGACTGCCACAATTGCCGCCCTGCAAATTATTCGCGCCATCGAACGGGGAAAACCTGTTATTTACACGCCATCGATTTGGAAATGGATTATGTATGTAATTCGTTGTCTTCCCCGGTTTGTTATGAGAAAAATCAATTTTTAATTGCATCGTAAGGAATGACTATGCTATCCAATCCATCCGGCAATATCCAAAATTCAAGAGAATTCTCATCCCAGGAATCGAAATTAACCAGCGCAGAAAGAAAGACTAAGAACGCAATCCTTTCACAGCCTGTCGTACCCATTCAGATCGATTCCGATATGCGAGCGGCGGATTTGGTGGACGCAATGGCCGGGATGTCGATCCAGGCGCGTAATCTTGGTCTGTGCGCTAAAATTCTTTCCCGCATCTATTCCGATCCCGAACGGCCAACGGTTTTTCTGGGATTAGCCGGGCCGTTAATTGCCGCCGGACTTCGACGGGTTATTTTAGACCTGATTACCGGAGGTTATGTGGATGTCGTTGTATCTACCGGAGCCATTCTCTATCAGGATATCTATCAGGCGAGGGGAAACCAACACTATCAAGGACATCCTCAGGCGCGCGATACTCAATTGCGTGAATTGTATATCGATCGCATTTACGATACGTACGTGGATGAAGAAAAATTTTGGGAAACCGATATCTGGTGTGGCCAGATTGCCGATTCTATGGGGGACGCCATTATTTCCAGCAGGCTCTTCATGGATCGGTTGGGAAGCGAACTGGATGATTCTCAATCCATCGTCTATCGTTGTCATCAACAAGGAATACCCATCTTTTGTCCTGCGATCAATGATTCCTCCATCGGTATTGGCTTAACGCATCATCGCTATCGCGCCAGGCAGGAAGGAAGACAGGGCGTTATCATCGATTCTATCCGGGATAATTACGAGCTGACACAAATTGTTGTGAAAAGTCCGAAAACCGCCGCGATGTATATAGCGGGAGGTGTACCGAAGAATTATATCAACGATGCCATTGTGATGGGGTATATCTTTGGATTGGATCGAGGACACGATTACGCCATTCAATTGACAACCGCCGTGGTTCACGATGGCGGGCTTTCTTCCAGTACCCTGGGCGAAGCGCAATCCTGGGGAAAAATTGCCAGGGATGCCACCCATGCGATGGCCTGGGTGGAACCTAGCGTGTCGCTTCCTTTGCTTGCCGCCTATCTGATGAACCGCCATCCCGCTCCCGTACGCAAACCTCTGAACTTGAAATGGGAAAACGACCGTTTATTGTAAACTCTATTCAAGAGGATTATTTCTTGAATGGAAACGCAGTGAGAGGCCGGGATTTGTTATCGCGTTGCAGGGGATTCCCCTGGCCTTTTTTATACCATTCCAGCTGATATATTTTAATCGGTTCGGGAAAACCTTTGATCGTCGTTTCACCCGCTTCCGTCATTTGAAGATGGGAGTATTCAGTAATGAGTTTGGCGACTTCTTCGGTTAGGCAAATCTCATTGGCATCGGCCAGGTCCTGAATTCCTTTACAGGTAAAGTAGGCGGGTGTGGGAACGATCTCGTTGTTGCGAATCAGAATGTTGCCGACGTGAATGCCGATGGAGGTTTCCAGTTTCTCCCGCGTGCGGTTGCCCAGATTGACATTTCGTGTGAAGAAAGTTTTTTGAATCTCCACGGCCGCCTGAACGTTCAGAATCGGTTTTTCCATATC
>CAZFOX010000591.1:0-3777 GCA_964520565.1 uncultured bacterium
CAATGACATTGCGATACGTTCGTGTCATTGCGAACGAAGTGAAGCAATCTAAAACGAATCGTTGTTTTTTGCTCGACACTTTTTTTGACCGCTCTACTCGTGTGAATATAATGGAAAAGAGAAAATCGGCGATAAAAAAAATGTCATTTGTTGTAAAAAGATGTTTTTTGGAGGGATGGATGAAGATTTGAGTTTGTCTAAGACTTGTTCCGTAAGCCTTTGAAAACCGGGAAGACGGGTTATAATCATCTTCTGTTTTGCCCTAAACGGTCATTTGTCGACAAGGAGTACAATTATGTCTCGTGTTTGCGAAATCTGCGGAAAAGAACCGGTTGTCGGTAATAACGTCAGCCATGCCAACAATAAAACCAAGCGCCGTTTCATGCCCAACCTGCAAAAAGTGACGATTAAGAAAAACGGGCAGACCCGGCGTATCCGTGCCTGCACCCGCTGCATCCGCACCGGCGATTATCTGGAATAATAACTTTTCGCATTCCCCTCGAATTAACCAAGGCTCCCGATTTCCGGGAGCCTTTCCGTTGATAACGGGTTGACACCCGCCCTATCCTTGCTTAAGCTCTTACCGCTTGATCTGTATAAACTTCGCTCATAAAGAGACCATTATGTCACAGACGTTTGCCTACGATCTGGTTCGTTTTCTCCGTGTTTTATATCGCCGCCGGAAAATGATTGTCCAGGGAACGATTGCCGTCACCTTCTTGGTGGCCGTGGTTTCGCTTATCTGGCCTCAAACCTGGCGCGCGGAAGCGCGCGTCCTGGTATCGACGCCCAAATACAAGGAAACCCTGCGGCTCGTTCCCCAACCATTTGACGTCTTAACCTATCAGGGGGTGATGGCCTCCGATCGCATCTACATGCAGATCGTCGATACCTTGAAATGGTACCGCCAAGCGGTGCATGCCCTAAAGAACAATCCCGATTATCTGAAACGAATCGAGGAACGTCTGGGCGATAAATCGCAGGGAATGGCGGTCTTCGACAAGATTCAAAATACCAACCTGGAAATCCTGGCGGAATTTCTCGTTCCTCCAGAAAATCGGAACGATCTCTTTTGGAAAAACCGCCTCAATATGCTCGGCCACTTGAGCGCCGAAGAATTAGAAATTGCCCACGATTTCAGCGAAGCCGAACTGGCAGACCTGACGGTTTTCGATCTCCGCAAAATGCTTTCCACCAGCGTCGCCAAAGTCCGCGAAACCAACCTGGAAGTCGAATACTCCCGCGTGATCCGCGTCTCGGCCGAATTCGATACCGCCGCCGGAGCGAGGATGGTGGCCAATACCTGGCTCGATTTATTCCTGGCGCGGGCGGAAGAGTTGGTACGGGGAACTATCGAGCAACAAATCGAACTGACGCAAAATCGCGCAAAAGGATTAGAGACGGATCTGGCCGCTGCCGAGAAATCCCTCGCCGATTACGAAAAAACCGCCAACCTCAACCGGTATCGCGCCGAACTGGCCTCTAAACTGGTTCAACTCACCGGCATGACGCCCAACCGGCGTCTCATCGACCGTGTGGATGAATCGTTCAACCTCGAAGATGAAAACCAGCCGTTCATGAAGGAACGCCGGGAACAAACGGATACCCTCTCCTACTCGGTCAGCGATCAGTATGAAAAGGCCTTGCTTCCCTCCCGCCTGCGGGTGGAGGGAGAAATCCGCGTCCTCGATGCACTTTCGAAGATACAGATCGCCAGTCCCAATTCGGATTGGTCTTCCCAGAAAATCCGCCTGGAAGCCGAACTGGCCTCCTTGAAAGATCGAATCAAGGATGTATCCCAGGAAATCGTTGCCCTATGGGATACGATCCGCCACGAAGAGATCCAGATCGAGCAACGTCGGCGGTCTGTCAATCAGTATCAAAGCGCGCTGGCCGCCATGCGTCCCCTCCTCGACGAAGCGGCGCTACTGGCCAGCCGGGGCGAAGATATCCGCTATGCGGATGTCGGCATCGACCGGGCTATCAAACCCGACAAGCGCGTATTCCCCAAACGTAGCCTGATGACCGCCGTCGGCATGGCGCTCTCTTTCTTCCTCTGGTGCTGCATGGCGTTTTTCCTCGATATCTGGCGAGAAGTCGTCAAACCGGACGAAGAAAGCGCGGTGGCCGGAAGTACGCCAGCCCCGAACGAAACCGGCGGCGAGTAGAAACGTGCGCCGTCCCATCTTCTTTCACGCATGCGGCGCGGGAATCGCTTTCCTGTGCGGTGTGTTGAGTCTTTTTTCCTTCTGGATCGATCCCGCCGGGCAATACCGGGATATTGTCATTTTCCTCGCTGTCCTGGGCGGCATGGCGGTCTATTACGCCGTGGCGGTCTGGGGCATCGTGCGGGGAAAGATGGCCGCTTCGCTGGGCGGCGTTCTGGTCTGGGCGGGTGTCTTCCGCCTGATTCTATTCCCCAGCCACCCCATCCTGGAAACCGATTTTTACCGCTACCTCTGGGATGGCTTTGTATTATCCAACGGCGTCAATCCCTACCTCTTCGCGCCCGCCGAAGTCCTCGATTCGGAGATCGATGAACGGTCCCCCGAGCGCGCGGATACCCTGCGCCATCTTCGGTCTTTGATTCAGCGTGTCGAACCGGCTCGGGCGGTGTTATCCGAAGTCAACAATCCCACGGTGGTCACGATCTATCCTCCCTTCGCCCAGATCGCGTTCGGAGCATCGGCGGCCTTTTCCCCTTTGTCTCTCCTTGGCTGGAAAACCGCCATTCTCTTCTTCGATGCCGTCTTGATCGCCGCGCTCGCAACCCTGCTTCCCCGTTTTGGACGCGATCCCCGCTGGGTGTTGATCTATGCATGGTCTCCGCTGGTTCTCAAGGAGACCGCCAATACCGCCCATTTCGATGTCATCGCCTCGGCGGCGATCTTCCTGGCGATCCTGTTCGCATTGGCCGGATACAAAAAACGGTCGGCGGCGGCTTGGATGTGTGGGACGTTGGCCAAGTTATACCCGGCGTTGGCAATCCCCCTGTGGGTGAAAACCTGGGATAAAAAAACGGGGCTGATTGCCGCCGCTCTCTGTTTCGCGCTGGTGATTCCATTCAGCGGAGCGGGGGTTCGGGGGCTGAGCGGCTGGGCGGAGTTTTCCCATCGCTGGGAAAGCAACAGCAGCTTGGTGGCCGTTCTGGAAACCGGGCTAGTGTGGCTTGGCGTTCCAGCCTGGGGAAACGGCGAGCCGCTTTTCACCGTGGCGGGTGTCGTTTTTGGCGGTGACGCCTTCTTCATGGCGAAATCCCTGTGCGCGGGCGCGGTTTTGGCGCTGGCCTCAGTGCTGGTCTGGAAATCCTGGCGGCTGGAGATCGATAACGAACGGCGGCTGCGCTGGACGTTCCTCCTCGTAGGGGCCATCTTCCTCGCCAGCCCCGTCTGCAATCCCTGGTATCTGACCGGCGTGGTTCCGTTTCTCTGCTTTTACCCACGCCTTTCGTGGCTATACTTCTCCATCGCCTGCCTGGCGCACTACACCATTTTCATCCCCGATCCCTGGGGCTACCTGCCGTACGTCCGCGAACTCGAATACCTCCCCTTCTTCGCCCTCCTGGCCTGGGAATGGCGGCGATCGTCGTCTGGACATGCATAATAAAAATTCTAGGTAATAGAGTGCTTTGAATGAGCAAATTAGTTTAATTAATAATTCCTAAAAGATGTATAACTGCTTGAATTTATAATACATACATTACAATAATCTATAAATATTACCACTGGTGAGTGCGAAGTTCTACTGACATAAATTTGTAAATCTTGATAATTCAGA
>CAZFOX010000592.1:0-3776 GCA_964520565.1 uncultured bacterium
TGGCCAGGTCAGTTCTTTCTCTTCGCCGACCATCAGGCCGCCAATGGCATAGCCGGGAAAATCCAGATCGATCAGTTCGCGGGCGCTCCGTTCGCGTAAATCCTGAAAGACGCCGCCCTGAACGATAGCGAACAAAGCCTGATCCGGCCGCGCATGAGAGATCCGGCACCGTTCGGCCCATCGAGTGGTAAGGGCAATGGAACGCTCGGCATACTCGCGGGTCACAGGGTACGGCGTGCATTCATCGAAACACATGATGATATCCGCACCCAGATCGTTCTCCAGTTGCATGACGCTTTCCGGAGTAAAACGTTGTTCCGTTCCATCGATGTGCGATCGGAAGGTGACGCCGTCGTCGTCGATCCGGCGCAAGGGAGCAAGGCTATACACCTGAAATCCGCCACTGTCGGTCAGGATGGGGGCGTTCCAATTCATAAACCGATGCAGCCCGCCCATCTGTTTAACCAATTGTTGCCCGGGACGCAGAAAGAGATGATAGGCATTGCAGAGAAGAATTTGCGAACCGGTTCCCGCGACCTCTTCGGGTGTCAGCGCCTTGACGGTGGCATTGGTTCCGACCGGCATGAAAGCCGGCGTATCGAAAGAACCGTGTGGGGTGGTTACCTGCCCGACCCGTGCATGTTGTTCGATGGCTTGGATCGTAAAAGAAAAAGTCATAAGCCGGTTATACCTGGACTGGCTGGATGATAGAAACTTCGCGCATTGTATCTCGTTCACCGCCGCCAATCCACCAGCGGATGAAACCGGTTTTTCAAAGGCAGTTCGACACGCGCCTTCGCGATCTGTGAATGATAGACCGCCGCCACCATCTCCACCGCCCAGCGAGCATCCTCGCCGCTGCATTGCGGACGGCCGCCGGTCTCCATGGCATGGATCAGGTTGCGGATGGGGTGAGTGAGTTCAACCGGTTTTTCCAGTAAAACCAATTCTTCGATGGGTTTCCATGAGATGCCCGGAGTGTCCGGTGCGATGATTGGCGAATCCAGCACGAAGGTCCCCACGGTTTCTTGGAAGGACAGAATCCGGCGAGTTCCATAAACATCGAATCCCCATTTATTGACGCTTCGGGATCCGATGGGGATATTCCGATTCCACCCCTCGGCTTTCATGGAACTCCACCGGCAGGCAATGTTGTTGTTAAACTGGTAATCGGCGTGGATGGTATCGCCCGCCACCGTGTAAGGTTCGCTCAATCCAGAACGGACATCGCCGGGTTCGATATCCCTGCCCTCCACGGTCACCGAAGCATAACACCAAAGTGGATCGCCGAAGAAAAACCGCATGATATCCATATCGTGCGATCCGAGCACGATTAAATCCTCGCCTCCCACGCGTGCATCCTGTTTGCCTTGAAAGCGAACTTCCAGGATATCTCCCAGACCGCCTTCTTCAAGCAGTTTTTTCATGCGCAAAAAGGAATCCATAAACCGCCTCGTATGCGCCACGCCGATTTGGATTCCCTTGGCCCGGGCGGCGGCTAGGATGTCGTCGGCTTCGGCGGGATATTCGGTAATCGGTTTTTCCATATAAATATGCGCGCCTACTTCGATGGCGGCGAGGGCCATATCGCGATGGCAATCCGGTTGCCGGGGAGCGATGCTGACGAGATCGGGTTTTTCCTTTTCCAGCATGTCGTGGTAATCGGCGTACGCACGCTCCGCGCCCGAACGCTCCTGGGCTTTTTTCAACCCTTCCGGATTTTCATCGGCCACCGCCGCGACGGTTACGTTTTCCAATCCCTGAAAGATCGTGTCCAGACCGTGCCCGTAATCGCCATGCCCCGTCCGGCCTATGACGGCGGCCTTGTACTTTCTCTCGGAGGCGATAGAAAACCGGCGCGGCATGGCGAGCGCCGCCCCGGCAGTCCAGGCGCTTTGGCTCAAAAAAGAACGGCGGGATTGGTTATTCTCTTTGGTTTTCGTCATAGTTTTTTTTCCTTCATATTCATGCCATTGAATCGGGCCTCTTGGCCGATCCCCCGAACAGATATTTCATAGGAAGGATAATATTATCAAAAATTTTCCGGATAGAAACGATTATGCCATTTCCGATCCTCTTTGAAAACGGCGGTTTGCTCGCTGTCGATAAACCGGTGGGCATTGCCACCATATTTGAACGCCGCCGGGAGACCGATTGCCTGATTCAGGTTCTGCGAGATGAGACCGGCCTGCCCCTCATGGTAGTGCATCGGCTCGATAAGGACGTCAGCGGCGTGGTGGTGTTCGCCAAAAATCCTGCCGCGCACCGGACGCTTAACCTGCAATTCGACCGCCGCGAGGTGCATAAAACCTACATCGCCCTCGTTCATGGAAAACCGGAACCGTCGCGGGGAGAGATTCGCAAACCGATTCGCCAGTTTGGGTCGGGACGTATGGGCGTGGATGAACGAAAGGGGCAGGATTCCCTAACTCAATACACAGTGGAGCGATCCAATGAACGGTTCGCATGGCTACGGCTCCACCCGGTTACCGGCCGCCGCCATCAACTACGGGTGCATTGCTACAGCATCGGCCATCCCATCGCAGGCGATCCGCTTTATGGCGAAAAAGACCGTCAAAAAGAGTTCCCCCGCCTGATGCTCCACGCCCATCGGATTAAATTCGGTTGGGAGGGAGCGGAGATCGCTATCGAATCGCCGATTCCCGATGCCTTCGAGCGCTGTTTTTCCTCGAACGAAAGACATTCCAGATAGCCGGTACTTCTTATTTTCCGAATCGATTGTTATCTCACTTCCATGATGCAATCGCGGATCAGAACCGCCATTTCCGGGCCGTGATTACCTTCCTCGCGCATTTGCCGCGCTCCGCGTTGGTTCATCCGATCGACGACCTCGCCCGCCAATCGCAGGTTATCGCGGGAGATTTCGATAAAAAGACGAGGATCGTCGCGGTAGGGAAACAGATCGAGTCCATACCAGCCGTCGTACCCCGCTTCGTCGAGAACGTACATCACCGAGACCAGGCGGATGAAATCGACCGTACCGGGAGGCAGATCGGCGTCGCATTGCATGTCGTTATCGTTGAAATGCGTGTGGTAGAGTTTCTTGTACCGGCAGATCATGGACAATTGATCTTCTACGTTTTCCCGCGCAATCAGGCTGTGGCCGATATCTAGATTGATACCGAAATGAGAATCGTTAATCTCGTTCACCAGGCAAAGCGCCTGAGCCGTATTGCCCAGCAGGATATGCGAACGCGGTTCGAAGGGTTTGGGTTCGATGCACACCTTCATCGAATAGCGGTTGGCGTGCAGATAATCCAGTATGGTACGGACGCTATCCACGTATCGTTGGTAAAGCGAAAAGTAATCGGATTGCAGGGGGAAATCGTTGCCGTCGGTGGCGGGCCACAAAACGCTGATGGGAACGTTGAAACGCGCTCCCATATCCAGTGCCCGTTGTACTCGTTCGACGGCATGAGCACGCACCTTTGGATCGGCGTCGGCCAGCGCGCCGAACTTGTACTGCTTTTCCGTCCAGGTATGACCGCATAATTGAACGATCTGCAGGTTGTAATCGTTCAGAACTTTTTCCACTTCGTTCGCATTGTCCTCATTAATTTCCGTCGGCAGGTGCAGTTCGATGCCCCCGATGCCTTCGATCTCGCCGCATTGCCGGATTCGATCCAAGACCGGCACAAATTCTCCGAATCCATTGACGTTGAACCGGTCGGCCAGGTTGGTGTTGCCCCAGATTCCCATCGATATTTTTAGCGGTTTCATCAATTTTCTCCCCTTCGCTTTTCCTTGTTCCCATG
>CAZFOX010000593.1:0-3766 GCA_964520565.1 uncultured bacterium
AGCCGATCGGTCTTCCGGTTTCCCCTCATTCCGTGCAAAAGCGGGTCCATGATTGCAGTCTAACGAAACGACTTTCGCACCATGGACTCTGGCCAGTTCGGGACTATCGTCTACGGAACCATCGTCGATAACGATTACTTCATAATCGCTATAATTCAATCCCTGAATACTTCGTAGTGTATCCGGAAATGTTTTTTGAGCATTGTACACGGGAATGATGATGGAATACCCGTGTCTCTCGTTTTCTGGATTATAGATAGAATTCATAGAGGGCATGCGTTTTTTGCGATCACCTCTTTGTACATACGTTGTACATGATCAACCATTTGTTTAACCGAAAACTGGTTTTCGATCCGTGAATGCGCGTTTTCCCCAATAGTTTGAAGGATATTTCGATCGATTAGCAATTCTCGAATTAATTCCCATAATATCTCTTCCTCGTTCGGGGGAACAAGAAATCCGGATACTCCTTCTTCGATAACGCTTTCAATTCCTCCTACACGAGTGCTCACAACCGGTATCCCAAATGACATGGCTTCCAGCAAAGAATTGGGGACACCTTCGGAGTGAGATGAACAAACGTATAAATCGAAGGTTTTTAAATACGGTCGCACATCCTCACAAAAACCGGGTAAGTGAATTTGATTCTGAATCTGTAAATCCTTTCCCAAATGTAATAACTTATCGCGTTCCGGGCCTTCTCCGACTACGATCAAGTGAGAATCTGTCCACTGTTGGGCAACTCGGGCAAATACACGAATCAAATGGTCGTACCCTTTGATAATCTCTAAACGCCCTATACTGCCAATCACGAATGCTTTCTCGGAAATCGAAAAAAGATTTCGAACGTCGCGATCGCATTGCGATGGAGAATAATGGGCAGTGTCTACTCCATTAAAAATGGTATAGATCGACTGCGGCGGTTTTTTCCAACCGCGGACGAATGCTTCCAATTGAGGCGAAATTACCTGCAGGGCGTTCGCTTGACGAATCAGAAGATTATTAGCTCGATGAGACAACCAGCCTCGAATCGGATTGTTGTAATCGGTGGCATTGTGATTGGGAAGTCGGACAATCCAGGGTATATTAAACCTCCTTCGCATTGACCAGGCAGCAGTATTCGAACGAAGGCCAAATGTATGAATAATCCTGGCTTCTCTTTTCCGGGCAATTTTCTCGAGTTCTCGAGCGGCATGCAATATTCTGAAACGGGAGGCCATCGGAATAAACTCTGTATCGAGTCCCACCTGTTGAGCTTGCCGTATCAACTCTCCCTCTTTACCCAATCCGACAATCACTGGATAAAAGAGTTTCTTATCCATGCCGCGAGCTAGCGTAAGAATATATCTCTCTACGCCGCCGAAATTCCCGTCGACTCGGCATAATAATACTGCTTCAGCCACTCGCTCGACCTTCTTTCAGTATTGGTCCTGGATTGCTCAATTCCCTTGTTGCTGTTCCATTAGAATCGAGATTTTTTCAAGGCATTTCTGCGAGTTTATCTCTCAGACTACTTTGGGAGCCTTGAACGAATTTGCAGATACCTGAATTTCATATATCTTTGGCTCAGGACTCTGTGATATAGTACTGTTTTCAAGCATCGATAGTACCCGATCAATGCTTGAAATGATAACCATTATATCAATCACAGGGAATTTCGTGAAAGGATATGAAAAAATGAAAAGAGTCATGGGAATTCTATTGATTTGCATGGTTTTAGAAATGAATTGGGGAAACTCGTATAGAGTCATGGCATCGGAATCGGATTCCGCTCAGATTACCGCACAACAGGCGATATATCGGCTTCAGGACGGAAATCGGCGCTATGTCGAAGGGAAACGCATCTTTCCGTATCAGGATATGGCTCGAATTCAAGAACTGGTTGAAGGACAACACCCTTTTGTTACCATGATTTCCTGTTCAGATTCACGCGTTCCTCCAGAACATCTATTCGATTGTGGGCTTGGTGAAATATTCACCGTTCGCGTGGCGGGGAACGTCTGTGATACAGATGAAATCGGATCGATTGAATATGGAATCGATCATCTGCAAACCCCGCTTCTCGTTGTTCTGGGTCATACCCGATGCGGTGCAATCACTGCCGTGGTTCAACAATCTGAATTGCATGGAAATATTTCTGCGCTGGTCGATAACATTATCCCCGCAGTAGAAAAAGCACGGCAGACCTATCCCGATCGAACGGGAGATTCGTTGGTTTTAGAAGCAGTACGGTTTAATATATGGCAATCGATTGAAGACTTATTGAATCGGAGTAACGCCGCTCGAGAACGGGTCGAATCGGGTCATCTACAAATCGTTGGCGCCATTTATCATCTGGAAAATGGAAAAGTGGAATGGCTTGGTGCGCATCCTCGAGAAAAGGAGATACTTTCATCCAATAAGGATAGCGAATCGATCCCGGGATTTATTCATAATGTCTTTTTTTATCTCGATGAGAATGCCTCCACCGCACAGAAAGAACAGTTGATCGCGGATTGTAAGTCCCTTTTGGGATCGATTAAAACCGTTCGCCATCTATTCGTGGGCATACCGGCAGGTACGCCGAGGGATGTTGTCGATAATAGTTATGGTGTTAATCTGATCGTCTATTTTGATGGAGTGGAAGGACATCATTATTATCAAAAAGCGGAGGAACACCTCCAATTTATCGAACGTAATAAAAAGACATGGAAACGCGTTCAGATTTATGACACGATTCCCCGGTAAGTCTTCCTTTCTTGACGTGTGGATCGAATGAGATCGTTGTCGTTTCTGCGTGCGTGCGATACTCTAGTGATTCATGGAATTCAAAGAATGCAGGTTGTTTATACCACTTCTCTGAAAAGAAGAAAGGTGCTATCTATTCTGATAGTGAAACGTTTCTTTCCAATATTCGTACAACCCGTTTGAGGCATTCAGGAGGTAAACTGTGGCTGCAACATTGAAAGATATCGAGTCTGAAATGGATGAAATCCAGATGCTGATGAAGATCTGGAATAAGTTTTATCACATTCTAACCACCACATTTTACAATGAAAATGTAGAAATCGCTAAACTCGACCCGGAATTTCAGCAGATCAAACAGGTTGTGGCCGAGCATCACGGTCACTTTATGAAAGTGATTAAGAAAGATTTTCATATCGGCCAGTCGGTTCTGACAACGGTGAAACGTACAATTTCCTTAAAAGGATTCCAGGACTTGAGCCCATTGGAAATCAACAAAACCCTGATTGAATGGCATGACGCCAACATTCTGCTCAACGAAACGCTCGGATCGTTGGAATGTGAACGCGACATGATCTTGCGCGGACGTCAGCGATCCAAGATTCCTGGGAAAGGAACAGGAGAAAAAGCCAAAGATTTCTTCCAGAGTGGCCTGTTCAAGACACTGGTCAACCTAGGAGTTATTGTGGTTATTCTTGGTGTCCTCATCATGTTTTGGGATTCGATTTCCCAATCGTCCTATTATAAAAATTACCTGGCGTGGATGATCGACCCGCTTCTCAAGATGATCGGTATTTCGGCGGGCGAAGCGCCGGCAAAGTAAAAGTAATCGAAATTCAAAATCCTCATTGAATCGAAAGAAGGGCGCAGCATTTGCGCCCTTCTTTATTGCCCTAAACCATGAGAAAATCACTTTAGAATGGGGTAAGGCGTTACTCATTCCGTGTATCAAACGATTGTCTTTCACGAGTAAAACAATCCACTCTGAATACTCAAGAGTGCGAAGTTCTCAAGCATTTGACATTTAAGTATAGTAAAAACA
>CAZFOX010000594.1:0-3759 GCA_964520565.1 uncultured bacterium
CACAAACTGAACTTCGTTTTTCTATGATTGATTAAATCTTTTATGGAAAGGAAGAGCATTATGAGAATCAGACTAGGATGTATTTTGATGGGGCTGTCTCTTGCCCTAACGGGATGGGCGGCGACGAACAACTCAGGAAATCCACCAACATATCTGTTGCTGGATATCTGCACGAACGGTATCGGAGACGCGGCGGGAGCGCAGCAGATTCCCCGTATGGAGGCGAATGTATTCGATATCGGTGTCGATTTGGGTGCGGATGGAACAATCGACCGTTGGTTATCCGAGGAAAAATCGGAATATCTGGGACGCGACAATGCCGACAGCATCTCCCCGTTGGCTTGGCGGCGTTTCTATATCCGGTTAGACACTGAGGTTGGAAAAACGGCCAAGATTCGCATTGTCGATAAAAGTAAGGAATACTACATGGCCGTCAATTCCATCCGCCTTAACTCGGCCGATGGCAAAATCGTTCCAAACTCCGTTCCCAACGGATGGTTCGAAGATACCACTCCCCTGAAAGGCTGGAAAATACTGGAAGGAAGTATAACCGATCCAGCCAAATTGATTATTAAAGATGAAACGGGGGTATATAACCAATATAGCAAGCAATTCCTGTGCACCCGTACAGATGTTGCCTCCACCGATAATTCCGAAACCTGCGTGATCGAATCCGATCCTTTCACTCTAACGCCGATGACCAGTTTCGTTTACGGCATGGTTTCCGGCGGCGCGTCGGAGAAATGGAATATCCCCGGTGCGGGTGGAAGCGACAATGTTTCGGGCGTTTATCTGGATATTGGAACTTCAAACCAGGATCCCAACGGGAAATACGATGAGGGAATTGATATTCCTCTAACAGGTTTTTGCGGCGGGATTTCGGGTAGCGTACGCAATCAGGTTCACCCGGTAGTGCTCAATACTTCTGGTCAGGAAGGAAAACGTTGCCAGGTTGTAGCTTTCGACGATTCGGAAATTTTCCACGTTGGAATGGATAGTTTCCGTATGAATTTCGATTATACCACCATCCGAAACGGTGGTTTCGACGAAGGCATTCCCACTCCGGAAGAAGATCCAGCGGCTACCGATTGGTTTAATGAAACAGCCATGGAATGGAATCTCCATCCCAGCGGATCGATCCCTGGCTGGACGGTGAAAACCACCAACGCTCAACTCTTCGGTAGCGTATTCTTCTTTGATAAAGCCTGTCATGGCAGCCAGTTTTGCGGCCGGACTTATGTGGGAACCGCAGGTTTTGCCGAAGCGGACCGCCTCCTTGGTGGTGTAGAACTGCGTTCGGATGTATTTGTGATCCAGCCGATTCCCGATCCTTCGAAAAATGTGTTCCTGCAATTTGCCTGCGCCCAGGGTTCGAATCGGACTCGATATCTGGAAAATGGAACCAAGATGGTGCATGGAACGGTCGAACTACATGTAGACGTCGATGGAAATGGGAATTATGACGATGCAGGCGACTATCAATACGTCCTTCAAGATCAAGGCATGGGACAGAATATGAACACCAGCAATCTCGACCTCTGGAGTTATCCGGAACCGCGTTTCTATATAAAACCCGAACATCAGGGAAAAATGGCGCATATTTTTGTCGAAGACACACTGGATAGCGGATACGGATGGATGTGTGTGGACGATTTCTTCGTCTGGAATGGTAAAGAAGCCGTGCTTCCCTTCCCCAACTCCGATTTTGAGTTGGGTTCCATGGAAAACTGGACGGAAGAAGTGGGAATCAATGGCGGCGCACTGAAGTCATGGCTCTCCGCTTCTCAGGACTGTTTTAATTTCGATCCCAATTGTGCCGCCGAACATGTGGCCATGAACAACCGGCATTCGATGGCGGATGGAAATTATGCCGCCGATACGGCTGCCAATGAATACGGCGTTGGCGATAACGGAACCGGCCGCTTGACGTCCATCGCTTTCAAACTACCATCCGCTCCTACCTCCATCCACGATTGGGCGATTTACGAGTAAGTCCAATATTGGTAACGAAACGATAACCTTGCGATAAAGATGGAACGCCAGGGGAAGAACGTCCGAGACGTTCTCCCCTGGCTCCGGAAGAGGGAAATCCATGATTGCCAATAAGAGAGGATTTACTCTTATCGAATTACTGATTGTCGTCGCCATCATAGGCATTCTGGCAGCGATCGCCGTCCCGAATTTTCTCAACGTGCAAATCCGCGCCAAAATAGCACGTACCAAAGCCGATATCAAAATGCTGCATACGCAGGTGGATATTTTTCACATGGATACCGGACGATGGCTGATCGATGGAAACGACTGCAATGGTTCAAAAGAATGTTGCTTCCAGGGGGGATGGTTCGGTGTGCGTCCTTCTGCAGTAGGAGTCAATAATGTTGGAACTGGGGATAACCATTTCTCCGGACAGGTCTACCTACCTTTGACAACGCCGGTATCTTATATAAACGCAATCCCTATAGATCCATTCGCTTCCGGTTGCTTCTATTCGTACGAAGACCGAGATTGTTCCAATCAGGGAGGAACGTACGGCGTATTGGCCGCTGCCGGTCCCGATCACGATAACGGAGATTGGCATCCCAATAACCGCGCCATTCCTTACGATACGTCCAACGGATTGGGGAGTAATGGCGACTTATGGTACGTCTGGCGATTCAACCAGAAACCTGACCCTTCCTACGATGTTTACTTCACCAATAAACATTGGGGGTTTTAAACATTTTGGGATGAATCGGCGATAACAATCACAAATTTACACCCTATCACGTTTCCCATTCTAACGGCAATCGTCATTCCTCTGAAGTATTTCTATTTCCCTGCCATTTCACCTTCATCTCTTTTATGCCATAGTAACAAGTTGTCTGTCTAAAGGTATTTGAATACTCAATGAAGATAAAACGATCGTTCATCACTCAAAGGAAAAACCATGAAACGGCGTTCTTTTTTAACGAACCTTGTTCTCACTCCCGGCGCGTTGATGGGGAGTTCGCAATGGGCCAAATCGGATGAAATCCAATCCGGTATTCCAACATTATCCGATTCGAATAAAACCGTACGCGAACCGGCGCGGGAAATTCCGGTCATAGCGGAAACCGAAGTGCTGGTGATTGGAGGAGGCCCGGCGGGAGTAGCGGCGGCGATTGCCGCAGGCCGGACGGGCGCTCGCACAATGCTGGTAGAGCGATACAACCACCTGGTATTGCCGCTGCTCTCGACACACGCCCTTGACCGGGATGGGAAATATAAGCAGGTTATTTACGGCATCGGCGATGAGATGTCTCGGCGCTTGAAAGAAACGGGAATGGCCATTCATGAGGTCAATCCCACCGTTGATCCGGAGGCCGCCAAGTATCTCTTCGACGTGATGATGCGGGAAGCAGGCGTCAAGACGCTCTACCACGTCTGGGCTTCGAACGTCGTTCTCAAAGACCAATCGATTCAAGCGGTAGTGCTCGAATCGAAATCGGGGAGAGTGGCCATTCTTCCCAAGATGGTCGTCGACTGCACCGGCGATGGAGATGTATTTAACCTGGCAGGCGAAGATTCAGAAAATATGTTCTATCACATCGGCCTCGTCCATCGCCTGGGTAATATCGATCGAATCGATCCCAGCAAGCCGGGCTATAAGAAAGTACCCCTTGGCGATCCAACGCCCATCCCCAGCGTCAACTGGGTAAACATGCACGGCGACGACAATCAAAATGCGATCGACTTATTTGCGCTTTCCGATCTGCAACAGAAATACCGAATCGAGATTTG
>CAZFOX010000595.1:0-3741 GCA_964520565.1 uncultured bacterium
CGACCGGTTGCTTTTTACAGATAGCGACGTGCTGATTCCCAAGAATTTGCTGAATCAGTTGGACGGTCGTTTCCAGGAAAGCCATGCCGATGCCGTACAAGGAACCTTTTCCGAAGTATGCCCGTTCGCGAATTATTTCTCTCAATATAAGAATCTTTACAATCGTTTTGTACTCAATTGTCTTCCCGACTGGATCGATACCACCTTTACTTCTATTACAGCGGTTCGGAAATCCGCTTTTCTCGATTCGGGAGGATTCGATCCGAACATCCGTGGAGCCTCTGTGGAAGACCGGAGTTTGGGGCGAAATTTGATCCGCCACGGATATCGAATCCGTCTGGATCGATCGTTGGAAGTGATCCATAACAAGCGGTTATCCTGTGCCGGTTTTGTGCGGAACCAATTCCGCCGGTCTCGCGATCTCGCCAAGTTAGTGCTTCGAAATCGGATGGAAAAACAGCCGAACTCTACGGAAAGAATTGCTACGTTCGATGAAAGTGGACGCTTTGGAACCAATTCGCTATCCACCATGATTCGCATTCCTATCATATATTGTTGTCTGACGCTTCTCATCCTGATCCCCATTTCTACTGCGTTTGGTGCATTAGCCGGTCTTTTCTTTCTGGTCTATTTAGGATTAATCAGTCCTTTTGAATTAGAATTAATCAAACGCCGAGGATTGTCGTTTGCTTTGAAAGGAATCCCGGTCAACGCACTTGATGCGTTGATCAGCGGATTGGGAATTGGACTAGGAATTGTGGATTTTTTCTTTTTCCGACGCCCGTATTGAAACATTTTTATTTACCAATCGTATTATTTTAAAATGGTGGAGCACGATATTCGTTTAATGGTATAACAAGGGAACAGTTTGATTTGACTTGTATTTTTCAACAAGTTCAGCGATGATTAAAAGGGTGGATCCTGTAATCATCTTATCGAATAGAAATCAAGACTCCAATATATATAAGAGAGGGAAATCGATGGAACCGGTTAATGAAACGCAAAAAACGAACGAAACAGTAAATGACACTCCCACCCAGGAAACACCCAAGGAACCGGAAGTTATTATTATCCGGATGTGGCCCAAAACGCCTGTGTTGTATCCGATGGCGATATTGGCTTTGATTTTTAGTCTAATCGGCCTGTTTGCAGGCAGTACGCCGCATATTCGGGCTCTGAATAAAATCTACAAACCGGCCGTTCAGGAACAGCTGGCTTCCGTGGAAGCCAGCACCGCCAGCGCCGATATCCCATCTTCCACCACGATCGATACATCTGTGCCCGCCCCTCTCGATACTGCCCAGATTGAAGATCAATCCCGCCGGTTGATTGATGGGTTATTTCTCGATAAATTGATGGGAGGCATATTCCTTCTGGTCTTTGCTTTTTCTCTGTTTACACTCAGTGTCGATCTGGAAGTGCGATGGGCACTATTCACATTCGCATCCATTCTGGTCGTTATTCTGCTATTGGTGTTGATTAATCAGAGATACGAATTTCTGCCAGGTGTCATATCCACCATCATTTCTTTATCCCCCATGGCCAATCCGCAATTTTATTTTGCGATCTTTTTGATTTGGGTAATACTGATGGCGATCAGTTTTGGAATCATTCGTTTCCATTACGTAACGATCGAATCCAATGAAGTGATTGTGGTGGGAGGACTGCTGGAACGCCAGCAGCGTTTCCCCACCATGCGGATGAGGTATACCAGAGACATTCAAGACGTTTTCGAGTACTATCTCCCCTTTGTACGGTCGGGACGTTTGATCCTCTCTTTCGCCGAACAAAGCGAAGCGGTTGTGATCGATAATGTATTGAATATCGACAAGGTGACCGAACAATTGGATAAAGTGAGCGGCGTTCTGCACGTGAAAGATAAATAAACGGAAAAATCCAGTATCGCTTTCATCGCCTCCACTTCGCATTGTGCGGTTTTACAAGCGAGGAGGAGGCGATATAATTTTAGTGCTACTAAATCAAGAATGGAAATGCGCCCATAGCTCAACCGGATAGAGCACCTGCCTTCTAAGCAGGGGGTTGCAGGTTCAAGTCCTGCTGGGCGTATATTGATTTATTTGAGTTATGGTATTCTCTATCCGTTGAATCCATCTTTCCCATTTCAGGAATATGAAAAGTCGCATTTTTCTTAGACGGTTATCTCGCTTGATACTGAGAGCAATCGATCCCGCCATTTCATTAGTGTTGATAATCCGGCAAAAATGTCTTAAAGACGAAACTCACCATATTATTGTGTCAGTCACTTGGATCGATCCCCATAGCCTTGTGGATCGAATTTACGTTGATGACTTTTTGCCGTTTCGTCATTGTTGTTCGAACGCATATCAAGATCACATATGCCGTTAGGAAATACAAAAAAGCATTCCCCACTTTTGCATAGATAGAACGCCGATTCGGAATAAAAAGAGGAAATGAATTAATATCGCGATCCTTGGGCGTTGTTTCCGATCCCTCGACCGCCACACCCGTCGTTTGAATAAATGCGCCGTATCCTCGATTGGTCGAACGGACTATTGGAACGCGATAGGTAACAGCGTAAAACTTGGCTATGGCGTAATCGATAAACGGTACGTAACTTTTGTTGAAGGTATAAAAACTGGACATATGGATGATGATGTTGCCACCCAAACGAATCCCATTGCGGAGATGTTTGGGGCTGTGGAGATCGTAACAGAGCGATGGAATGCAGACGGTTCGATCGTCCAAAGGGAAGACGGTATCTTCTTCCCCGGCGCGATAGAAAACGTGGGTTTCACCAGTTAGATGGGGATAAGGCGTGGATTCGTAGAACGGAATCAGCGAAGTCTTTCGATAGTGGACGGCTTCCGTTCCATCGGGAAGAACGAGCCGCGCCGTGCAATACTCGATCATTGGGGTGGAGTCGCCAATGGCTTCCATCGAACTATAAAGAATGGATTTTTGTAGACGAACCGCCAGCGACGATACTTTTTCGTGTAATTGGGATTCTTTTTTACGAGTAACTTGTATTGGAAGTTCCGGCCATACAATTACGGATGCCTGGGGAAAGTGTTTCGCACACAGCTCGGTTAATTCCGATGCAGAATACCCCCCCTTGGTACTCTGCCGGATCAAAGACGCCAGCGGTTCGCTGGGAAGGAAACGGGTTTCCAACGCGGCGATACGGGCATAATGGCCGATACCCATTTTTTCCATTTGTTTTTGTTCGTGAATTCGATACATTCCGTAACTCACAATAAAACAAACTGACAATAACAAACAAATCGAACATGCTATGAACCGCCTACGATCCTGCGATCTTACAAATAGTAACTCCGCCAACAAACTATTGATCCATAAAACAATGAACAAAACCAGATACATCCCGCCCAGGTCGGCGGTTTGTATGGCGATAGTCTGGCTGTGCACCATCAATCCCGGGTGGATTGGAAAAACCGTGGGAGTATAGGCGATCAGCAAGGTGAGTGCAGCACATCGAAAGAAAGTCGAATGGAGTGAACGATCGGGATAGATGGACGGAATCAAATTGAACAGAACGAATGGGAGAATATAACTACTAAAAAATAGTCCAAAGAACAATATGGCAATCCAGTAATTTGTGAAGTGATCCGTGGAAATCTGCCAGAAGATGCTCCACTTTCCCGGCAGGGAATACCAGCATCCCATCATCAATCCGTGGACGATCCGCTCTTTCCATCCCGATCCCTGCAGGGCAAAAAGCCAGAATGAAAAACAGATCCA
>CAZFOX010000596.1:0-3735 GCA_964520565.1 uncultured bacterium
TTTCCTGCAAGGCCTGCGACAAAGCAGCAATTATATTCGGATCCGCGATTTTATCGCCCGATGGATCCGCTACATAAAAAACATCCGTCACTCGGCTCCCTTCGGTGATGATCCGCGCAAAGTGGATATTGATCTTGCGCTCCGAAAGGACAGAAGTCAGGTCCTGAAGCAATCCGTGCCGATCGGCGCAGCGCACCACTACCACGGTGAACCGGTTCGAACTGTCGTTGGATACCTTGACCGTATTTTCGAAACTGCTCCGCCCGATCGATACCGCGCGAGGCGGTTTGGGTGCTTTGGGCGGTTGACCTTCTGTCGCAAGTATACGCTTGATTCGCTCCAGGAGAAGCTGTTGCCGTTCTTTGGAGATCGTTTCGTTACCCAGGGAATCGTTGACCACAATACTGTTGGCGACGATTCCGTCGGTGCGTGTATTGAGACGAGCCTCCACGATGCCAAAATTTTCCAGCATGACGGCCGTGCAGATTCGGTGGAAAAGCCCCATGCTATCCCGGCATACGATCGCAATTTCCTGGCAGCCGGGATCCAGATGGGAATACACCTCCGCCTCGGGCGTTTTTCCATCGAATCGCTGCACCATCCGCAAATGGCGCCGGATATTATCCACCGGCTGATTCAAGAGATAACTGGGAGGAAGATGGTTCAGATGGTCTTCCACGAGCACACGGTCGAATTGCGCCGATAGCGTATCGATCACCTTCTCCTTCCGGGAAACCGCGGGCTGGAGACGGTCTGCCGACGTTCCGGACTCGCCGAGAAAGATATCCCGCGACGCTAGATACAGCTGCCACAGGAGATTGTTCTTCCACTCGGTCATGGCTTCGGGAGAGACCGAGTGCATATCGACAAACGTGAGAAGGTACAAGATGTCGAGGTCTTCGATCCGCTTGAATGTATCGGAGAAATCGGCGGCTACCAAAGGATCGCTCAGATCGCGGTGCTGGGCCGTGTGACTCATAATCAAGTGATACCGCACGAAAAAGATCAGCCGTTCGCGTTTCTCGTCCGGCAGGCGCATCCGGCGGGCGATCTCGTCCACCAGTTGCGCGCCGGTTTCCGAATGATCGCCTTCCCGGCCCTTGCCGATATCGTGAAAAAGCGCCGCCAGCCGGAGCAGGTCTTTCTCGGGACATTCCCGCCAGAGAATGGATCGTTCCTCGGTATATTGCAGGTTGCCCTCGTGCAGGTGCTCGAGATGGTACAGGCAGATCAGAGAGTGTTCGTCCACGGTATACCGGTGCACCAGATCGTAGCGTACCAGGCTGGAAATCCCCCGCCATTCGGGGAACAGGCGTTCCAGCAGGCCGATCCGCCGCATGGCCTGCATGGCCGGTTCAATGGGGCGCTCCAGGGCGAAAAATCGCCGCATCAGGGCGGCATTCTGTTTGTCAAGCAAAAACGCCCGATCCACCAATTCGAGATTGTCGTGAATCGCCACGGCGGTTTCGGGCGCCAGCCGGGCGCCCTGCTCGGCGGCGTGGATAAACGTCGATAGAATGCGAGAGGGAGAATGCTCGTAAAAATGCATGTCCTCGGGAATGTGAATTTCCCGGCCGCCGATCGAAAATCCGTCATCCAGCAATTTACGCTTCCGCGATCGAAGAAACGCCCAGAATGGCTTGGGTGTCGCCTGAGCGGTCATGTATTCGGCAAAATCGGATATGGTTAGCGCGTGCGTGTAATAATCGCGCATCATCTCCTCTTCGGCCAACCGCATAGCCCGGTCCTTGTATCTCAGGCGCCGGGCGACTTCCTGCTGCAAGGTCAGCGCCAGAACGTCCTGCTCCTTGCCGGTCAAAAAGTGGAGGTCGTTCCGCAATCGCCATAAGAAAGCCACCGCTTCCTCGACTCGCATCATCGTCCGATCGTCGATCAGATGGTTGCGCATCAGGTGGAGCAGGTTCAGCGTGCGGCCCTGCAAGAGAGAGCCGATCCACAATCCATAATGAAATCCCCGCAATCCTCCTGGGCTTTCCTTGACGTTGGGTTCCGTGATGTTGATCGTCGAGCCATAGCGCGACAGCCGGTCGTTTCTTTCCCGGATCTTGATGCGGATTTGTTCTTTGCGCGTGCGTTGAAGGATTTGCCACAGATCGTTTTTAAATTGCTCGAACAGATGCCAGTCTCCGAACAGAAACCGGCTCTCCGCCATCGCCGTCTGGCTCTGATGGTCTTTCTGGACGATATCCAACGCATCGCGGTATTGGCGGCAACAGTGGCCGACCTTGAATCCTAGATCGAATAATGAACGAAATAATTCGCCCACCAGCTGCTGCTCCGGTTTGCTGAGAGAATCCCGATATAAAAAAAGAAGGTCGATATCCGAATGCGGGTGCTGGTGCCGTCTCCCGTATCCACCCTGAGCCAGCAGGAGCATATGATTGGGCAATTCGTCCTTCTGAAGTATTCGCTGGAGGTGCTCCAGAAGAAGGCGAATCACCAGCGTGTCGGTACTTTCCGTGATCTCGCGGACGATCGTGCGGGGATCTTCGCCCGACTCGTGGCATAGGCGAATGGCGGCCATGTCACTTCGGTAGTGTTGAATGATCTCGGAAAACTCGGTATTGGCTGAAAGAGTAAGAACCATTGTGTAATCGAATCGTTCCAGGGCGGCATATTATCACTCATCCTAGGAGGGGTGGAAAAAACGGTCAAGGCATTATTGGTTATTTCCTTCCGTCTTCGAATTCCATTGGTTCAATTGTTCTTCCACACGGGATACCAGCCGGGGCAACGCCTGCCGCACCGGTTCGGTCATTTCGCCCCCAATGGTCAGGGGATCTTCCACTTCCATCGCCAGAATGACAATCTCTTCGGGAAAGGGAAATTCCATTTGATGCGCCATCGCGATCAATTCCGGCAGCCCGGCGTAATGCGGGGAAGGCGCGATCACCCGGTCGAGATCGGAAGGTTTCAGTTCGAGAAGGGTACCTGGCGGATGTTTCCGAGTGTAGATGGCGTCCACAATAATGGCGTGCGTATAATCGAGAAACACTTCCAGAAGGGCCACTCCCGATACCGCGCTTTCTTCCACATCCGCCAGATGAGATACCCGGCCGCGCAAGAGACGCGCGGCATGAATTCCCACCGCGTCGTCGGCGATGATATCGTTCCCCAGGCAAAGAACCAGTGCTTTCATACGTCTTCCCGTCTTCCTCTCTATAAATCCGGAACGCCCCCCCATCCCCTATCCAATTCCCCCCATGCTGTCATTGCGAACGAAGTGAAGCAATCTCATCGATCCGGAGCGTTGGGACGATTCAATCCAAAAGGGGAAAGAATCGAACAATGCAGAAAATCTTTTTCGTGTATTTCGCTTTATTTTCGTGTTTTCGTGATTCAAACGAAATGGGTAAGGATTATAACAAAATCGGGGAGGCAGCCAGCACTCCCTCCCCGATCGTTACGATTCTTTTCGGGCAATCCTAATTTCTCTTCAATTCGCCGACCACGTTATAATCCGGATCGTAAATCCGCACGACCAGCGGCATCTGACCTGGCAACGCGTGGGTGGCGCATCCGTGGCAGGGATCGTACGCCCGGAAGGCCATCTCCACCATGTTGAGCACGCCATCGTTGACTTCGCCCTTCTTGATCAATCCCTTGGCGGCCTTGTCCACCGACATGGCAATCCGCGCCGCATTATTCTGCGTGGCGACGATCAGGTTGGCCATCGTGACCACACCGCGCTCGTCGGTTTTGTAATGATGGAAC
>CAZFOX010000597.1:0-3723 GCA_964520565.1 uncultured bacterium
GTTTGAATATTTGAGAGGATTGATTACGCAGGCTGACATCGGCAAGAACCAGGGATATTTCTGTAAAAACCAACTCTCCATTCCGGCACGCCAGTACAACATCCTGTTCCCGCACACCCGTATGTTTCTTTAAATACTCGTATACCAGGGCCTTACGGATTTTTTCCTTGGCATGATCGAATCCCTGGTTATTCGTACGCATCGGAAAGCCTCATTATCCATTCCGCTGAGTATTCAAACAAAGGCGACCAACCAATCACAATCATGCAAGGAAAACAAAACGATACAATTCAGTACGGTTATTAAGAATAACTCTTTTTCGTATAATGAGAAGACCATAAACAAATAATTGTTCGGTAGCCTCCTATTTAATAGTCAGTTATAAACAAATTTTTGTTCCGGCTTTCTTCCAGTTTCTTTTTTAATCCAGAGAAGAAGACTGAAAATTCGTGCAACATAATTTTACATAACATACCACCCTTGAATCGAGCAGAAAGTAGATTTGACTGCCAGATCAAGTGCCGTAAGATCATTACGCAAGATGTTTGAAGAGATTTGGCAAAAAGTGTATTGAAGACGAAACTCATGCTATATCTTATACCCGTCACTTGGATCGAGTCACGAAGTCTTGGGGATCGAATTTGCGTGGATGACTTTTTGCCGTTTCGTCTTTGAAGAATCGCCAGGCAATCACCAGGGATAAACGGTATCGCTCAAGGGATCCCAATAGGTTCTGGCGGCCAGACCGGAACGGCGGGAAATAGGAGAGGTTTTTGACTTCGATGTGGAAGCGGATTGTTGCCGCGAAATCGCCTTCAGTCCTTCCGCCAATGGCTCCAGCTGCGAGCGAAAAAAATCGCCGTTCTTTTTTTCACGCCGATCCAACTCAATTTGAATGGCATGAATCCCGGATTCGATTCCATAGGCCTGAGTCGTAAATGCTCCCTGATAAAAACCTTTCGTAACGACCGTAATCGAATGATTCTCAAGAATCCTTTGCAGAACGGTTAATCGGTCTGAATCGCTGGTCGTCCCATTGCAGGTTCCCAGATAAATCACAGGATTGTCGCCTGATCGGTGTTCGGGAGAAGGCTGGGTGCTGTGCAAACTGATCAATAAAACTTCGCCAAACCGATTACGAATCGTCTTCAAGCGTGCGTGCAAGGAATCGTGATAGGGAAACCAATACGTTCGGAGCCGGTGTTCGATCTCTTCTGATTCGAGAGGAACGGAATAGAGCATACGAAACCGTCCTTCCTCTCGGGTAAAAGGCACGATAACACCACCGTCTTCGTGCCGTCTCGCTCTCGGCCAATGGGGACAAACACGCGAATCCACACGATCCGCACCCCGGTTTAAATCGACAACCAGACGCGAGTATACCGCCCCTAACCATTCTCCCCCGGCGGTTTCCAGCAAATATTCCGCCGCTTTCCCGACTCCACGATCCCAGCGCCGCCGGGCCGCTTCAAGTAACTCACGATGGCCATGAAGTTCCTCGGGAACCTCCTGCCCAACATGCGGCGTTTCAAAAAGAATATTGCATGCCATTCCCTGCCGGAGAGTAAACGGAATTACCGAAGATGGCATTGAAGAAAAGAGAGACATCGATTCCTCACTATATTTGATGGAATATCCCTTCCTCGAAACGCGCGGATGCCAAGGGCGGCGATTTTTCTGCCCTGGAGTCGTAATAAAACAAGGTCGTTCTTTCGAAATCCTTCGATTATCCCGAAATGTACCAATACTGTCCCCTTCCCCATCAACCCTCTTTTATGATACATGGTCATATCGGAGAAATAAGGTATCTATAACCAGAGATTGAAATCCAAGGAGAAGGATGATGAAACGTAGAGATTTTCATCGAACCCTGTTTACGGCCAGCCTGGCCGGTCTTTCCGCCATAGAGTCCCGCTTCGCATCCGGAGCGAACGATCGCATCCGGGTGGCGGTGATTGGTTGCGGCGTTCGGGGAAGTCAACACATTCCCGATATCATCGAATGCCGGGACTTGAATGTGGAAGTCAGCCACGTCTGCGACGTCTGGAGCATAGCGCGGGAAAAAGCCGTGGCCCTGGCTAAAAAAAGTGGGCAGGAGAACGCGCCCAAGGCCGTAATCGATTATCGAGACCTGCTAAAAGACCCCAACGTAGACGCGGTCGTTATCGCCACTCCCGATTTCAGTCATGCCCCGATTCTCAAAGAAGCCGCCGAAGCGGGCAAGGATGGTTATTGCGAAAAACCCTTCTCGGTCGACCTCCAAGAGGCATGTGCGGCCGTCGATGCGGTTCGCGCCAATAAGCGGATCGTACAGGTCGGCACCCAGTGGCGCAGCGACGGGACTTACATCGCCGGAGCGGAAGCGGTGCAATCGGGCGTACTGGGAAAGATCACACGGATCGCCATCGCACAGAATTTCCTGGAACCCCGCTGGCGCAAAAATTACGACGACGTCCGGGATGCCCAGGTGAACTGGGAACTATTCCACTTCCGCCCCAATCCTCCCGCATTCAGCGCCAAACGATTTAAACGCTGGTATCTGTACCGCGATTACACCAATGGCCTTCCCGGCCTGTGGCTTTCCCATTACCTGAACGCCGTGGCCTGGTATATGCAGGATCTGTTTCCCGCCGAGGTGGTATCCAGCGCGTCAGTATTGCTCTGGAACCGCGACGATCCCGACGACGACCGCGAAACCGCTGACACGCTCTCGGCCATTCTCGATTATCCATCCGGCTTTCAACTCAACATCGCCATGAGCCTGTGCAATTCTGCCGACACCCATTTCATCGTGTACGGAACCAACGGCAAGTTGGATGTGCAAAAACGCATTCTTTCTGGCGATGGCGGTGGCGGTCCCAACCAGATCAAAGAAGCAAAAACCCTCGAACCCGCAAAAAATGTCTCGTCTCATATGCACAACTGGCTGGAATGCATTCGCAGCCGGGAAGAGCCGCGATGCGGCGTGGATTATGGGCTCTCTCACGCCGTGGCAGGGATCATGGTGGCCGAATCGAACCGGCAGGGAAAACGGCTGAAATACAACGTCCAGACTCGTGAAATCCTTCCCGGCTAAGAATAGGATTGGTTTATCCAATCCTGCCGATCCGGATTCTTGATTCTTTCAAGGCGATTCTGCGAGTGTATCTCTCAGAATACTTTGGGAGCCTTGCAAGAATTTGCAGTACCCTGAATTTCAAATATCTTTGGCTAGATTCTATCAAGGCATTTCTGCGAGTTTATCTCTTAAAAACACCTTTGGAGCCTTGATAGAATTTGCAAATACCTGAATTTCAAATATTTTTAGCTGATGTTATGATTCGAGGTTTCCGAGTTTTCACCCATAAACACCCATTGCTCACCAACGGAACGCTCGCCGTTGTTTCAGTCTGCTTCTCGATTCTCATCGTGGAAATCGGATTCCGTATTTTTCTATCTCGTTACAATCCCGAAGCCGCCGCCGCCATCCGCCAATATAGCCGGATGGCGGCGCGCGACGATTCTCCCCAGCGTTTCCAGTCGCATCCCTATTTATCGTACGTACCCAGCGACGTCCAATATAGAGAAAATGGGATTGAGATTCGCGGGCAGTTCTTTGCGTTCGAAAAGCCTGCCGATACGATTCGCATCGCCTGCCTGGGTGGCTCGACCACGATGAAAAAATTCCCCGTGGATTTGCAGCGTGAACTCAACCGCTGGCCGGGCGGTACATCGTTCGAAGTG
>CAZFOX010000598.1:0-3722 GCA_964520565.1 uncultured bacterium
CACTGGACTTCTTTCATCCGGAATAGTCACTTATCTATCCGATTATCATTCAATTCTTCAGGAACGCCGCGAACCGGAATCATCCTTCGCATTTCAAAACAGCGCCGCGTCAGCGGTTCAGGGCATGACATATCCTGAAGACCGTATTTTACTCATAGGGCGGGATCCAAATTCCATCTACATTCAGTCCCATCGATATGCCGGTTCGCGTTATTTTCATTATTCCCCTCTCTGGAAAGATAAATTGCTGAACGCGCGAACGCTGGTTCACGAAGAAACGTTTTTAAGCGACCTGGACAATCAGCGTCCCGTTCTGATTCTGGTCGACCGGCGTATTGGAGAAAGATTCGAGGAAGATTGGCCTTTCGTTCAAAAAGTCAATCAATACCTGGAACAGAACTATAAACCGCTGGAAGAAATTGTGGATCGCTCACCGGAAGAGACCTGGTTTTGGTACGGCCTCCGCTTGACGATATGGGTGAGAAACGACAGGCAACAAGATATCGGAGAACGATATCAGACTATCTTATCGAAGATTCAATGAATCTTCTGCCAGGGAGATACCCGGGCCGCCAAAACTTTTCGCAACCGCTCCCGATTGATACTCCCCCGAACCAACCGGCGTCTCCCTCGGGTATACCGGGATAAGTTTTTCTTTCGCACATACCATTCCTGAATGCTAACGGTTTGATCGTCAACGATACGGCAAACGGGTTTGGGAACAAAGATAAAATGATCGGGATTGTTGGGTTGTGGCCCCTCCTCATCGGTAAAGAAACAGATATGAAAGTATTTCGCAATCTCTTCGTCCAGGATTCCGTTCAATATGACTTCCGCATTGGGTTTATTGGCAGGATTCATTTATCTCTCTCGCATTATTACGGCCATGTTATGTCCGCTGCCTTTTCCATCCCGACGATAGGAGTAGAACCGTAAATCGCCGAAGGTACACTCTGTTGCCACCTCTATATTGTCGGTCAAAACACCAGCCGCCTCAAGCTGATATTGATTGATCTTTTTCAGATCGATCGCTTGGTTCTCTCGATCAAAACAATCGTCATACTTTCCCCAACGTTCCTGAAAAATTTCCCACACATCGTTTCCTACCCGAAAACCATTCCGGGATATTCCCGGTCCAATCCAGATCATCAATGACGTTGGGTCTACCCGATACAGTTCATCCATTTTATTGACCACGGCTCCAGCGATATCGTTCAAGGTTCCTCTCCAGCCGGCATGCGCCAATCCAACCACCCGCACATCCACTGTACTGAAAAAAATAGGAAGACAATCGGCGATTAAAATCGCCAGAGGAACGCCCGGTTCGGTAGAGATCAATCCATCTCCATTCCCCACGGGATCTTCGCCGGTCAACGCTCCGGCGCCTCGATGCTCCTGGCCGACCGGCCAGATAATCGTTCCATGTTCCTGATAAACATGCGTTAAATGTTCTGCTGGAATTCCGATGATTTCGCAAGCCTTTTGCCTTGCCCGCCAGACCACCTCCTGCGGAGCATTTTTATAACTAAAATTATTTCTTAAATCCCGGTCCATGCCCGGAGCGAAAAATCCATGACATAGACCGGGGATATCAGAAAAAATCCGGGATTGTATCAATTCCATGGGAGAATTCCTTTTACCATCGTCTCACGATTATCCTTATCCATTGATTGATTCCTCCTCAATGGTACGATAGAATTCATCTTGATTCCTTGGAGTACCCAATAAATTTGGTTGCGTTCCATAAGAGATAGTATGATACGCCGATTCTTTTTATCCATCCGCGATGGGGCTCTCTTCTTCTTTTTTTCCCTGGCTTTTGTTTTTTTCCTGGCCTGTTCGGAGAATCCCAAGGAAGTACGAACCATCAATGTCAATCCACTTATTGCAGAAGGGAAACTCGATGAGGCTGCAACAGAAATTACACGAGTTTTAGCGGAATATCCCAATCATGCCGACCTTTTGTACAACCTTGCCATGATTCAGCGAATGCAAGGGAAAAGCGATGTCGCTCAACGAACGTTATCCAAAGCACTTTCCCTTTCCCCCAACGATGATGAAATGAATTATCTGATGATTGAGATGCTAATCGACGCCGGCCGCATTCAGGATACCTGGGATCGTTTCCAGATGCTGAGCGAGCCATTTCGAAAAACAGCCCGGTCTCAATACACATTAGGGATTATCTATTCTTTGCTGAACAATTGGCCTAATGCGGAATCGGCATTCCGCGCTGTCATAGGCCTTGGAGACGCCACTCCGGCCGTTAAATCGGCGCTGGCTTTCGTTACCTGTAAGCAAGGCCGCCTGGAAGAAGGAAAAGCCTACCTCCTCGAAGCAGAAACGGCTGCGGGAATCACGCCGGAAGCCATGAATCAGATTGCGGAGTGCCATCTGCTACTCGAACAGGCTCAGAAATCGAGGGACATTGCACGAAAATTGACTGAACAATTCCCCTTGGACGCCCGATATTGGTCGCTATTAGGACGCGCTGAAATGAAACTGCTGAACTTCGGCGACGCGGAAACAGCATTCACTCGCGCGTTATCCTGTCCTAACACCTCTCCGTGGATTCAAGTTCAGTATGCGGAAATGTTATATGCCTCTCAACGCGAGGAAGAAGCATTGGCGCAGGCGACGGATGCTGAAATGCGGATCGCCAAACTCAATAACCCGACTCGAAACCCTTCTCTATACAATCTCTTAGCTACGTTATATGCAAAAAATGGCCAGACTCTTCTTGCCCAGAGATACCTCAATCAATCCTATCAAATCGATCCCAGCCAGTCTCAAATCCAAGAAATTCTCAATAAAATAACAACCGCTCAGGAGCCAAATACCTCAACCGGCTCTATCCAAGAAGCCACTCTCACCACACCATGAATCCACCCATTCAAAAAATACTCATTACTCGGGAACAATTGGAAAAACGTATACACCAATTGGCCGACACGATCAACCGAGATTATCGGGGGAAAGAATTAATTCTTATGGCCATCCTGAAAGGAGCCGTTGTATTCCTGGCCGATCTGATGAAAGAACTCGATCTGGATGTTAAAATCGGTTTTCTTTATTTATCCAGTTACCGGGGAGATATTTCTCCCCAAGAGACAATCACGACTTTCCCATTACCCTTTCCCGAAATAATCGATCGGAACGTTCTCGTCATTGAAGATATCTTGGATACGGGAGCCAGTCTGAGATATGCTTTGAATCTCTGCCGTGAGAAAAATCCCCGGACATTGAAAACCTGCGTTCTTCTGATCAAGGAAGGAATCGAGCGGGTGGATACGCCACCCATCGATTATTTTGGTTTCCACGTACCCAACGAGTTTGTAGTCGGATACGGACTGGATTTTCAAGAACGTTACCGTCACCTTCCATATATCGCCATCCCGGAAATGTCCTGAAGCGACTCGAACACATTTTCTTATGAAATTACCTATTTTATCGAGTCGTGGGATGCGACTCCAGCCAATGCTGAAATTCCAGGGAAATACCGCTGTTCCGCGCGGCCTTAACGATCATACTGAGATAGTCGCCGCTCGGTAATAATCCGATGGCGGTCACATCCGGCCATCCCGCATAAGTCATAGCAGTATAACGAATACCCTGGTAACTGCTGGCAGAAACCAATTTCCGATAATATTTCAGGTTGGGAACACCATATTCAATATCCAATTTTGTAAAGTCATTTTCCTCAATTTTGTATAGAACTCCTT
>CAZFOX010000599.1:0-3721 GCA_964520565.1 uncultured bacterium
TTCGCTTTATTCTGTACGGCGAGTGCGCCCAACGCCAAGCCGGTTCCGGCGATGAGTCCCAGGCTGCCAATGGCCCATACTTTGGAAGCATCGCCCGCCATGAGACGTCCCCAAAATACCGCATCGGCGGCCATGAGTTGCATTTGCGCTTTCCAGCAGATTCCCAGGGTGATGGGCCCCAGGAGAGTGATGGCATAAAGACCTAAATTGCGAAGGGTATCTTTTTTAGAAATCTGCGCCCAGAGCGTCAGGACGCCGGACAGTGAAAACAGAATAGCCGTAAGTAGTGCGATCCACATCATTCCATTCTGCATTGTGTACTCTCCCTGCGGTTTTGTAAGTAAACCGTTAAATATTGCCGGGATAGCATACCGTGAACTAACCGGCGAATCGGATCAAAATTAGATTGCTTCGCTGCGCTCGCAATGACATTGCATTACGTTTGAGTTATTGCGAATAAAGTGACACGATCAGAAAATCAGATCGTTTTTTTTACTCTTCACTTTTCACCGGTCACTCTACTATCGGTGCATGCAAACTAGTTTGAGTGTCTATCCTAGTCAAAGATATTTGAAATTCAGATTTCAGTAAATTCATTCAAGGCTCAAAAAGTATTCTGAGAGATAAACTCGCAGAATCGCCTTGAAAGAATCTAATAAGCGATGGGCGCGATCGGAACCGCGCCCACCCTGGAAATTCTCATTGCCGGGGAAAAATTACGGCAATTTGGGTTCTTCGATGACGGGATATTCGCCTTTCAGCGAATGCAAAAAGGCGGCGATTTTGACGATCTGATCGTCGGTGACGTTCATCGCTTTGACGGCGCGGAACAAGGGATTCAGGTTGGCATTGTCGTTGCCGCCTTTTGCCATGAAGCGTACGGCGTCTTCGATGGTTTTAGCGCTGCCGTCGTGCAGGTACGGGCCGGTATCGTCCAGATTGCGGAGATGGGGAACCCGGAAAGCGCCCTTATCGGTTGGCGTTTTCGTGACGGCGAAACGGCCATCGGGTACGTTCCCGTCTTTCGCTTCCACCCCGGCGTTATAGAATCCCCAATTGGAGAAGACGGGAGGCTGATGGCAGGTCACGCACAGTTTCTGCTGGAACAATTGCCAGCCTTCCTTGGCATCGGAGCTAATGGCGTTTTCTTCGCCCTTTTGGAACCGGTCGAAGGGAGAGTTACCGGCGAGAATAGTCCGTTCGAAAGCGGCGATCGCTTTGGTGATGGTTTCGGGGCTGGCCGGAGCGCCGAAAACATCGTTAAAGCGTTTTTTATATTCGGGGATGGTATTCAATTCGTTCGCGACGTTGGCGATGTCGTGTCCCATTTCGATGGGATTTCCCACCGGGCCGGCGGCCTGTTCTTCGAGGGTATTCATGCGGCCGTCCCAGAACATAGAGGTAGCATAAGCTGAATTGATCACGGGAGGCGAGTTGATCGGCCCCAGTTGATTCTTGATGCCCAGGGATACTTCGCGCGGTTCCGCATATCCGTGTTCGGGGATATGGCAGGTGGCGCAGGACAGGGTTTTATCCTTGCTTAACCGCTTGTCGAAATAGAGCATCTTTCCCAGTTCGACCTTTTCCACCGTCATCGGATTATCCGCCGGAATGGGAACGGGCGGCAAACCTAACGGCGCTTCGATAGTCATCGGCGTTCCTTTGGTTTGACCGGAAGCGGAATCCGGCATTCCAGTTAACAAGGCTATTCCCAATAAAACCAACGACATAGAGATGATAACAGCACGTGTTTTTTTCATGGATCGTCCCCCGTGGGTTCGTTTATAAACTTATCTTTATTTATAGATTTTTTTGGGGATAAATAACAGGGAAATCTACGATTTTGTGTAGGGGGAATGATGGAATATTTGCCCATAACCTTGCAATTTAAATTAGTTTGGCAAGCGGAAGCTGACGGTAGATTGGAGAATGCTATTATTATAGATACAGAGATGAGGTATGAACCATGAAGAAAAACGTAATGCTATTTCTGGCGATATTCCTGATACCGATGGTGGGATACACGCAAAATCAGCCGAATGCCTTCCCTGCCCGGTCTTCTTTCTTTCCTATGCTCAAGGACGGTTCTCCCGCCGCCGTCGTCGCTTTTACCCAACCCAAGCAAAACGTGGGAATGGCTATGATAAATCCAGAAGGGAGCGAATATACGACCAATGTTTATTTGGGAAAGCGGGGAGCAACGCCCTCGGAAAGTTCCAAAGACAAACACTTCTATTTCCAAGTGGCTAAAGATCAATTGATTGTTGCCACTGGAACTTTTTATGTGACCGTCACTTATCTGGATAAAGGTCAAGGTGCGATGGGAATCGAATATATGTCCCAGGAGGAAGGAAAAACCAAGACGCCAAGGTCGGAACGGTTTTTTTTAGGAAATAGCGGGATTTGGCAGCAACATTCGTTTACCTTGATGCATGTCATTTTCGATCATTCCATGGATCGAGAGACCGACTTTCGCATTTTCTGCCCTGGGATATTCATTCATGCTGTTATGGTGACTCGTGTACCCGTAATCCAGCAGGATCGGGCGACCAGCGAGCTGTTTCGTCAGGAAGGCGTGACACCTCCCGCCGGTTATGAAATCGGTGTCGTTTTAGGGGGTACGGATGGCGGTGGACTCTGGGAAAAAGGGGAACTATTCACAGATAAATGCCGGTTATATCGCGCGTGGGGGGCATCGTATATCATCGACACTGTAAATGCAGGTATGTTGCAAAAATCCAATGGTTCATTCGATTTTTCTCTTTATGCCGATCGAGCCAAGCGTTTGGCAGCGCAGAATTTAGTCTGGACACCCCGTGTGAAAATCGGCGATCCTCGTTCGCTTCCTTTGAATATCGCTGCCAATTTACAAAAAGCCGTTGGTACCAACCGGCCAAAAGAAGGGCCAATGATATCGCTTTGGGAACCTCGCCTGCCGGATGTGTACAGTCAAATATTTGGTGAATTCAATAAAGTAGTGAACACTCAACAAATCCCGCGTTTGGTTCTTTCATTTGCGGGAGATTGGGGGCCGTTGCTGTTGTCCTCGGACACGTCTGAAGAAAGCGGATGGCCCGACTTATGGGCAGGCGATCCAATTGCCCAACAAAGTTTCCGCGACTTTTTGATGAGACGGTATGGGAAGATTGAATCTTTGCGTTCGGCTTGGGGGGACAATATTGTGTCCTGGAACGCCATCATCCCGTCAATATCTCCCGACAACCATCCGAATCGCAATCTCGATGTTTTATCGTGGTATCGAGACAGTATGACGGGATTGGTTCGCCAGATAGCCTCGGTTGCACGACGATATTTCCCTCAAACCCGTATCGTATTGGAAATAGCCGACGATTTTGGTTATAGCGCCACCGATCCGATGGAACTGGCATCCGTAGCGGCGGAGTTGAATGCTTCGGTCGTCATGATCGACCGGGATGCGATGCCCTCCTCGTCTCCGATCTGGCTATGTTTTTCTCATGCCTGCCAACGGCGCGGCGTCAAGTTTGGATTGCGTACCGCCGGCCAAAGCGGCGAGCAAGGAATGTTATCCATCTTGTATTCTTTAGCAAGCGAGGGTGGTTCCATGCTGTATTTTACGGAAGGATTTATGACCGGTGAAAAAGCCTGGGCGCAGTATGTGGAAAACGTAGGCCATTTGCGATTATTATCGCCCGCTCCCCGTGTCGCCGTGATACTCCCTCGAACATCGCTCACTGGCGAA
>CAZFOX010000600.1:0-3720 GCA_964520565.1 uncultured bacterium
CTTCGCCGCCACGCATCCCAAAAATGCCCTGCTGGCAGGTATCGCGATGATTTACCAGGAGTTCAACCTGGCCCTACACCTGCCCGTTCATTCCAATATTTTTCTGGGGCATGAAGAAGCGAAATCCGGTTGCGTTCGAAAGAACGAACAGCGTCAGCGCACGCGAGAGTTATTCACGCAACTCGACGCCGATATCGATCCCGACGTTCCCGTTCGACAATTGGGAGTAGCGCAACGCCAGTTAGTCGAGATTGCCCGCGCCCTGAGTGTCGATGCGAAATTAATCGTCATGGACGAGCCCACCGCCGCTCTGTCCGATAAAGAAACCCAAAAGTTATTCACTGTCATTCGCTCTCTGCGAGAAAAGGGAGTAGGGATCATTTATATCTCCCACTACCTGGAGGAATTTGGAGTGATCGGCGATGTTTTCACCGTTTTACGCGACGGAGAAAAAGTCGGTTACGGCGATATGGCTTCCACGACTCCCGAAAACCTGATTCAGATGATGGTTGGGCGGACGATTGAAGACCTATATCCTCGAACGCCACACGATCCCGGAGAGGTCTTGTTCCGCGTCCGCAATTTGTCCAGTCCCAATGGAACCACTCACGTCAACCTGGAGGTTCGCCAGGGAGAAATAACCGGCATTGCCGGATTGGTGGGAACCGGACGAACGGAGATGCTTCGGGCATTGTTTGGACTCGATTCGGGGCAACTCGATGAATTGTGGATTGAAGGTGTAACCGTCCTTTCTCCAACGCCTCGAAATCTGACGCAAAATCGAGTGGGCTTGTTAAGCGAAGACCGCGCGGGGGAGGGATTAGCTCAAAACCTATCCATCGCCGTAAACATGACTTTATCCGTTCCCGAAAAGATCAGCCATCACGGGATTGTCTCATATACCCGGCTTAAAAATTTCTCCTGGGATTTAATACGCCAGGTGGGTGTCAAAGCCGAATCGCCGGAACAGAAAGTTAACCAACTTTCCGGGGGCAACCAGCAGAAAGTCGCATTGGCCCGCCTTCTCGGCGCGGGTACGAAAGTATTGCTTTTGGATGAGCCGACGCGGGGAATCGATGTCGGATCCAAGGTGGAGATTTATAAACTGATCGACCGCCTGGCTCGGGAGGGGCATGGCATTGTTATGGTTTCCAGTTACCTGCCGGAACTGTTCGGTATGTGCGATTCGCTGTACGTTATGTTCCGGGGCGGACTCAGCCGAAAATACGCTATCGATGAAATCAGCGAAGACGGCGTCATGGCGCTAGCGACCGGCTTATCCGAAGATAAGATCGCATTCTGACATCCGATACGAAGGAATATCTCTCCACGAGGACAATATGTGGCAAGACTTTACAAAAAAACTCTGGCAACTCTCTGGGAAATTAGGGCCGTTGTTCGCCCTAATCCTGGTCATCGCGATCTTTGGTTCGTGGAAACCGGATTTGTTTTTTAGTTTTCAGAACCTGAGCAATGTAATCGGCCAGACAGCGGTGATCGCCGTGGCGGCGGTGGGAATGACGTTCATCATCGTAAGCGCTGGAATCGATCTTTCGGTGGGATCGGTAGTGGCGTTGACCGGTATCTATGCAACGATGGTTATGTCTTCCGATTATTTGAACCTTGGCCTCACTCTTGGTTTATTGGCGGGATTATTAACCGGCGCTGCTTGTGGATGGATTAATGGTGTCCTGATCACTCGCGGGAAACTGGCGCCATTCATTGTGACGCTAGGCATGATGGAAATCGTGCGCGGTATCGCCCTGCAATCGGTCGGTGGACTTCCCGTGACTAATCTTCCCCGGGGATTTGAAAAAATCGGTAATTCAGTGCTTCCCATCACCATCAGCCGAAGCCTGGAGTTTACTCAAGAAGAGATCAATTTCCGGGCACTTTGCAACCGGATGCGAGCTGGCAGCGATCCTCTGGCGGCGCATTTAATGAATTCCCTTTCTCCAGAAACGAAACAGAAAATAACTGAATGGCCTACTTCGAGCGATTATCCCGCCGCTATGCAGGCTGAAATTACCCGCGATTTCAACGCCATCATTCGAAACGGTTCTAATTTATATACCGTTGAACGGTTTGCCTCGATCCCCATATCGGACTCTATAAAAAAGAGGCTTACGGATAATCCGCAAGGCAACGACCTGGTTCACATCAATCGGCTTTTACTGGAAGAGGCTTATCCCAACTTTATCACCAAGGGAGACCGAATCCTCCTGATTCCTTACTCCTTATTCATTCTGATACCCTTGGCACTCACCGCAGCCTTTATTTTGCGCTATACCGTTTTTGGCGTGCAGGTCTATGCAGTTGGTTCCAACGAACGCACAGCACAATTGTGTGGAGTCAATGTCAATCAGATCAAAATATGGGTCTATCTAATTGGAGGATTCACAGCAGGTCTGGCGGGCATCATGTATGCATCGCGGCTCAATACCGGTCAACCCGCCGAAGCCGTCGGCATGGAGCTGGAAGTGATCGCCGCGGTGGTGATCGGCGGCGGCAGTCTCATGGGTGGCGAAGGAACCATTCTCGGTTCGGTTGTCGGCGCCTTCATCATCAAATTTCTTCGGAATGGATGTAATATCGTTGGCGTTTCGTCGTTCGTCCAACGAATTGTAATCGGATTAATCATTATTGCGGCTGTTTATATGGATCAATTACGGCGTCGATCTCTGGAAGGATCGAAGCGATGAATTGCAAATATCCACATTAATAATTCCGCCGCACCGGATCGATGGGGCCGGTAATGACAATATCGCCCGCGCTTCGGAGTCCGTTGGTAGCGTCGTAGAAAAAGATTTTGTAGGCCTGCCCGCTGTTGTAACCCTCCCCCCCATCCGGCCCGACGCTTAGAGTAGAATATTTCGCTCCCCGCTTCCAGGCTTCGTAATAAAGAGGATGGCTGGCGACAAAACTCGGTTCCTGATCGAAATTTTCAAACACGTAGTATCCGGCGTGGAGAACGATGGAGGAATCGCTGGAGTGATAAATGGGATCGGAAAAGGGATCTTGGGGAATGAACGATATGTAAGCGATGGGGGTAGTTAAAAGGGCCAATTCGTCGTTGCGGTTGATAACATCGCGGCGTAGATACTGGTTGTTATCCAGGCGATACATTTCCATCGCGGATTTGATCGTTTTGAGTTCGGCTTCTGCTCTGGCGACTTTGGCGCGCATTTGTGCGTTCAGAAAATTAGGCACGGCAATGGCGGCCAATATACCGATGATGGCCACGACAATCAGCAATTCAATTAAGGTAAAAGCCCGGTTTCGAGACATCATAGATTTCCTCCCCATCGAGTATGGCAAAGCAGGTTTTTCCTTTTTTATCATGCAATTGTTTTTCCAGCAAGAGTTTTTTCGGGTTATCTTGCCAACAACTTATTGGTTAGGAGGGCGATTTCATTTTAGTTCTTACCATTTCTCATCCCCGCCAGAAATATTTCACCAGCCAATCGATCCGTCCCCGCTTTATGAAATACACTCCCGAAAAACGCATGATCGCTTTTACTCGTTCCCGGTATGCAGGTTTATAACAATGAGTGGGACATTCCTTGCATTTGGGTTTCGGATCGTAGGGGCATTTTCGCGTCGCTTCCGTGCGTAAGCGAGTAAATCGCGGCATTCGGGACAGAGTTCGTCAGTCATTGCAGTGTGGTGTTCGTGGCAATAGACACGGATAAACGATTCCAGAACTTGCATATCCCGTTC
>CAZFOX010000601.1:0-534 GCA_964520565.1 uncultured bacterium
GGCGGAATTGCAAGCTCGTGCGGGCGGGGACGCTCGCGCTCCATTTCGCTGAAATGGACGGGTGTGGAAGGAGGGGCGGGGGTCATTCGATTCATCGGCGCGGCGGGAGCCTCGCCCTTCCGAGGATTACAATCTTACGGCGCGGCGGGAGCCTCGCCCTCCTGAGGATTACAATCTTACGGCTCGGCGGGAGCCTCGCCCTCCTCCTGGGATATTTAGGTGTAATACCCTTTACTTAATGACATTGAGCCTCGTTCTCCTGGGGGCATCTGAAGGCGGTTGAGTATGCAGGTAGGGGGACTGTTTCGTCTTGCGGCGGGGCAATAGAATATAGGAAAGAGATACGACAATCCGCCCGAATATTCCGGGAAGGAGTGTGAGATCGACGATGCGAATATTCATTACGACGCTACTCACCGTACTGGCTGCGGCGTTTCCATTTGCGGGCCAAACGCAGGTACCGCTTTCCTCGCCTGTTGTGTTCGTTATTCCATTTGAAGGCTAAGTGGATGTGTGTTTTGCGAATGTTATCAA
>CAZFOX010000601.1:544-3719 GCA_964520565.1 uncultured bacterium
CAAGCGTGGTTTCGAGGAAGCCAAGGAACAGAGAGCGACGTATATTTTTTTGGAAATGGACACGCCGGGCGGCCGGGTGGACGCTGCGTTGGAAATCGTCGACTTGATACTCGAAAGCAAGATCCCGGTGGCGATCTACGTTACGAACGGCGCCACCTCCGCCGGGGCGATCATCAGCCTGGCCGCCGATAAGGTTTTCATGAGCAGTAAAAACCTCTCGACCATCGGAACCGCTTCGCCGGTTCTCGGCGGCGGAGGCGAAGCGGGCGAAACCATGGAAGCCAAAGCCCTGTCGTACGTTCTGGCCAAAGTGCGGGCGATCTGCGAAGAAAAGGGATACAACGAACAGAAAATCCAACTGGCTCTGGCGATGGTCGATAAAGATATGGAAATCGAGGATCCTGAAAAACCGGGACATTTTATCACCACCAAAGGAACCCCGCTTACCCTGACCGCCAAGGAAGCGTTGAAATACGAGTTTATTTCGGGAATCGTATCCAGCCGCGATGAAGCGGTGGAATCGCTCGGTTTGAAAAACGCCACCCAGATTTACCGGCAGGAGCACGTTTCCGAACGAGTCGCCCGCTTTCTTTCCAGCATGGTGGTGAGCAGTTTGTTATTGACGGTGGCTTTTATCGGTATCTTTACCGAATTCCGGACACCCGGATTCGGATTGCCGGGAATCGTGGGCATCCTGGCGTTGATGCTTTTTTTCTGGGGGCATCAGATCGCCGGTATCGCCGGGATGGAAGGCCCGATTCTGTTTTTGATCGGGCTGGTTCTGATTTTTCTGGAATTATTCGTTATTCCCGGTTTTGGATTGACGGGGGTGCTGGGCATTCTTTTCGTCGTGTCCTCGATCGTCGTTACCATGCTGGAACATTCCATCGCCAGTCCCCACTTTGTACATGTGGTCAGTTTTAACGACGTGCTGAGTGCATTGGGGATCACATTGGTGACCATGTTGATCGGTATCACCGGCGCGATGCTGGTTCCATTTTTAATTCCGGCGGCTGCCCATACGCCGTTTGGATCGTGGCTTTACCTGAAATACCGCGAAGACCGTACGCTCGGCTATCACTCCGCGGAGGACAACCTGGATCGTCTCCTGGGCCAGGAAGGAATCGCCCAGACGAAGCTGCGTCCCGCGGGGATTGCGGAAATCGGCGGGCGGCGAATCGATGTGGTCAGCGAAGGCGGATTTATTGAAGCTGGGGCTGCCATCAAGGTGATGAAAGTGGAAGGGCGGCGGGTGGTTGTCCAAAGTTATTGAGGATTCCGACCGGTTAACCTGCAACGAAACGAGAGACGGCCATGTTACTCTATATAATCGTTTTACTGATGATGGGTTTGTTGTTGCTTTTTCTGGAGTTGTTCGTCCCCGGAGGTATCATCGGTTTTATCGGCGGGACGATGATGCTCGTGGCGACGATTCTCTGTTATTATCATTACGGAGTTGCCACCGGCACCGCCGTCTTTTTATTCTGTGGATTGGTCGTGACAACCATTGTGGCTCTTTTTATCAAGGTGTTTCCCCATACAGCCGAGGGAAAATGGATTATCATGCAGCAGACGCTGGCGCATGCCAAAGGATCGCATTCCGATACCCAGCGCCACCTGCATCTGATTGGGCAGGAAGGCGTTTCGGAAAGCGAACTTCGCCCGGCCGGGATTGCGGTCATTCAAGGCGAACGGCTGGATGTAATGACCGAGGGCGAATACATCGATGAGAATACACGAATTCGCGTAACGCGCGTGGATGGCAACAGGATTGTTGTGGTACGCGCTTAATGTTTGTATGAGGTTAAAAAGGAAGCGGGCGAATTGCCCGGGAAGAAAAGAAAGGGGAACGACTATGGGTTTGGAAGAGTTCTGGGTTTTTATCTTGATACTGGCGTTCATCGTTTTGTTCGTATTTGTTTACTTTGTGCCGGTTCGGCTGTGGGTGGCGGCGTATACGGCGGGCGTTCACGTCTCCATCTTTTCCCTGATCGGAATGCGTCTGCGCCGGGTACCGCCCAGCGTCATCGTCAATCCGTTGATCAACGCGACCAAGGCGGGACTCGATCTGAACACCAACATGCTGGAGGCGCACTATCTGGCGGGTGGCAACGTCTATCAGGTCATTCAGGCGCTGATTTCCGCCGACAAGGCCAACATTCCCCTCAGTTTCGAGCGGGCGGCGGCCATCGACCTGGCGGGACGCGATGTGTTCGAAGCCGTGCAGATGTCGGTGCGTCCCAAGGTGATCGATGCTCCCGATCCATCGCGCGGTTCGGACACGGTGGCGGCCGTGGCGATGGACGGCATTCAGTTGAAGGCCAAAGCGAAGGTCACCGTGAAAGCCAACCTCGACCGGCTGGTAGGCGGCGCGACGGAAGAGACCATCATCGCGCGGGTGGGCGAAGGGATCGTTACCACCATCGGCTCAGCCACATCCCATAAGAAAGTGCTGGAAAATCCCGACCTGATCTCGAAAACCGTTCTGCAGAAAGGGCTGGATTCGGGGACCGGTTTCGAGATTCTCTCTATCGATATCGCCGATGTGGACGTGGGCGAGAATATCGGCGCGAAGCTCCAGATCGATCAGGCCAACGCCGACAAGCAGATCGCGCAGGCCAAGGCGGAAGAGCGCAAGGCAATGGCGATCGCCCTGGAGCAGGAGATGCGCGCCCGTGTGGAAGAGATGCGCGCCCGCGTGGTCGAAGCGGAAGCGCAGGTTCCCCTGGCCATGGCGGAAGCGTTCCGTTCCGGGAATCTGGGAGTGATGGATTATTACAACATGAAGAATATCATGGCCGATACGGAAATGCGGCAGTCCATCGCCAAGCCCACCGTTCCCAAGCCGGACAGTTCCCATTCTTAGTTGTAAAATCTAGATAGTGAAAGCGAAGAGGCGCGAGAGTATCGCGCCTCTTCTATTTGTGTTTAGGATTTATGTCTGGTGATATCAAAAGAAGGTGTCCCTTCCTCAAAACCATCCGATAACGGAAGGAAAGAAAGTAGAAAACGGAAAGGAAGAGAAACCTGGACGTTCGAGCGGCCGGACGGAACGCGCCTGATAGTCGGTTATTCCGGAAAGCGGGCGCGAAAAGACGCCTGGAATCGAGAAAATCAACAAGCTGGCGATGGGACTCGAACCCGCAACCTGCTGATTACAAATCAGCTGCTCTGC
>CAZFOX010000602.1:0-233 GCA_964520565.1 uncultured bacterium
GTCAGATCATCAAGAATCCCTGCGTTAAATGTCATGGCAGCGGACGCAGCATGAGCCGCCGCCGGGTGAACGTGAAAATCCCCCCTGGTTCCATGACCGGCCTGAAATTGAAAATCCCCGGCGAAGGCGAAGCGGGCTTTAATGGGGGACCGGCCGGCGATCTTTATATTGTTCTCTCGGTTCAGGATCATCCCTTGTTCCACCGCGACGGAGACGACCTGGTTTGCGAGGTC
>CAZFOX010000602.1:243-536 GCA_964520565.1 uncultured bacterium
CATGGATGGCAAAGTCTCCATGAAAGTTCCTTCGGGAACCCAGACCGGCCAGATGTTTCGCCTGGCCGGAAAAGGAATGCCCAGCCTGCGTGGGTACGGGCAGGGCGATCAGCTGGTGCGGGTGGTGGTCGAAACGCCGACCCGCCTGACTCCGCGCCAGCGGGAATTGATGGAAGAATTCGCCAAGATCAGCGGCGAAGAAACCAATCCCCAATCCAGCTCGTTTTTCGACAAGGTCAGACAAGTTTTTGGCGGTTAGAATCCCGGAAAGCATATACCCTGTCTTTTTACCG
>CAZFOX010000602.1:546-3716 GCA_964520565.1 uncultured bacterium
AAGGATTATTCTTTCTGTGGATTCCTTTAGCGATTTGTGGGAAAGATGGAACATAAAAGAGATTCATTCTGGTTTGTCTGGGTGTTTTCCAACGCGCCTGTTTTGGGTGGGTTGATACTCATCTTGTTCACCCTGCTGATTATCATCCTCTCCTTTCAATACTCTCTTAATACGGAACTGGTAACATTGGAGGAGCAACTCCGTTATTTACCGCCCACGGGGGATCATCTGCCACATATCTCTGACGAGGGTGGAGGATCGATCGTGCACCGCGTTTACGTCCCGGCTTATTCGCATATCTACCACGCCGGAGGAACGCCGGTGTTGCTGGCCGTAACGCTGAGTATCCGGAATACGGATTTGTCGCAAGAGATGCGGATTCGGTCGGTGCGGTATTACGACACCCGCGGGAATTTTATCCGGGAGTATCTGGAAGCGCCGGTCACCCTGAAAGCATTGGGTACGGCGGAATATCTTGTCGAGCAGAAGAATACCGAGGGAGGATCGGGCGCCAATTTCGTGGTGGAGTGGTCCAGCCGCTCGCCGATAAATCCACCGGTCATCGAGACCGTGATGATCGGTTCGCAAGGCGTATCCTTTGTCTGTTCGGGGCGGGAGATCGGTTCGGCTACTCCATAAACGAGAGAAAGATAACGGGAGGTGAATCATGAAAAGCGCGTACGAACTGGCAATGGAACGGCTGGAAAAAGATAGACCCTCAGGCCCTCCACTGAGCGAGGAACAAAAGAAAGCCATTGCCGAGATTAATGAGAAATGTGACGCGCAGATTGCCCAAGAGCGGATCATGGCGGAAAAGGAACTCCAATCGGCCCTCGGCAATTACCAGGCGGAACAACAAATCAAAGCTAAACTGGCACAGGAGATCCAACGCCTCGAAGAAGACCGGGAGTTCAAGAAACAGAAAATCCGGGATCGGAAAGAATGAGAATTATTCTTCATGCGATTGCCTACGTGAACGGAATATGGGCCGGGCGGTCGAGGACTTCGCGGACTTTTTTCAGGAGGCCGACGGGGGTGAAGGGTTTTTGGATGAAGACGATCTCTTCGGAGTTTTCGTTGTCCGAGAAGAGTGTGTTTTCGGTATAGCCGGATATGAATATCACACGCAGACCGGGCCGAGCAGCCTGGATCCGCTCGGCCACCAATCGTCCATTTGCTTCTGGCAGTATGACGTCGGTAATCAACAGATGAATGGCATCCGGGTAGTTCGCGCAGGTTTGCAGTGCATCGTTGCAACGACCTGCAGTCAGAACGGTATATCCGCAGGTTTGCAATATGTGCGAGACCATCCCGCGTACCATCGCTTCATCCTCTACGACCAGGATCGTTTCCGTCCCCTGAAGTTTTTCCAGTCCGGCCTGGGTCTTTTGAAGCTGGTCGGGTGAGCCTTTTTCGCAGGGTTCATCCGCCCAAGGAAGATAGATTTTGAAGACCGTTCCCTGTCCCGGTTCGCTGTACCCGAAAATATATCCACCGCTTTGCCTGACAATCCCATACACCATGGGTAATCCCAGTCCGGTTCCCCGGCCAACCTCTTTTGTGGTGAAGAATGGATCGAAGATTCGTTGCAGGGTTTCTTTATCCATTCCATAGCCAGTATCGCCGATGGCGAGTTGAACGTAACGCCCTTCCTGAACTTCGGCATGGGTATGAAGGAAATCGGAGTCGAATTCGACATTGGCGGTTTCGATTGTAAGTTTTCCTCCATCGGGCATGGCATCGCGGGCATTCAGCGTCAGATTCATGACGACCTGTTCGATCTGGGTGGAATCGGCTTTAACGCAGTGCAGGTCGAGAGCGGGAGTGATCGTCAGATCGATGTTTTCGCCAATCAAACGGCGAAGCATCGTTTCCATATTCAGAATCAAGTCGTTGATATTCAAGATCGTGGGTTGCAAAACCTGCTTGCGGCTATAAGCCAGCAGCTGGTGCGTGAGCGAGGCGGCGCGTTCCCCCGCTTTTTGAATTTCCAAAGTGGCGTAGTGGAGGGGATGACTGGGCTCGAGTTGATTGAGAATCAGGTCGCTGTAGCCGGTGATAACGGTCAAGAGGTTGTTAAAATCGTGGGCGATTCCACCCGCGAGTCTGCCAAGCGCTTCCATTTTTTGGGACTGGAGGAGTTGTTCTTCCAGGTTTTTGCGGTCCATGATATCGATGATGAATCCCTGGATAAAGAGCGGTTTGCCCGTTTCACCGCGAATAACACTGGCGCTGAAAGAGACCCAGAGCGGTTGTTTGTCCTTGCGATAGAACTGAATTTCCTTACCGTATACCGATCCATTCTGCATTAGGGAAGCCAAAATTTCGTCCCGTTCTTCCGGGTGAACGTAGAGCTGGTGTTGGATATTGGTAATGTTCTGAATCATATCCGCGGGTGAATCGTAAGCCAGCATACGGGCCATGGCGGGACTGGCGTTCAGAATTTGGCCATCCAAGGAGGTTTGAAAGAGCCCTTCCACGGCGTTTTCGAAAATCCGGCGGTATTTTTCTTCCCCGTCGCGGAGGCTTTGCAGCGTTTGCTTGAGACGCGACGTCATCTGATTGAACGTCTGCGCCAGTGCGCCGATTTCATCGTGGCTATCGATCTTCACCGTACGATCCAGGTTCCCCTGGATGATGGTTTCCACAGCGGCTTTCAACTGGCGGATGGGGCGTACGATTGTGAAGGAGAGAAATATGCCTACCAGGCTGACGATTGCCGCGATGGACAAGCCAGCCAGAATCATATTCCGAGTCATCCGTTTCCGGCCGTCGGTCAGAACCACTCTATAGACCTGGAGTTCATCGTCGTACACGCTCGTTCCGATCACCCAGTCCCAGGGTTCGTAATAGGCCAGGCGGGCGGTTTTCCAACGGGGAGAGGGTTCGCCGGGATTCTGCCAGCGGTATCGATAGGTTTCCATCTCACCGGGTTTTAATGACGTGGCAATTTTGACGATATCCTGGATAATGAAACGGCCGTCGCTATCCACATTATCCCAGATATTCTCTCCGTCGCGTTCACCCCGATAGGAAATGATATAATGACCTCGGTGTTCTCCCTTCCCACCTATGACGTATACGTATCCGGTTTTGCCGACTTTTGTGTTCAGGATGGCCTGACGGACACGCGATTCCAGATGTCTTTGCAGGACTCCCACATAGAGCAT
>CAZFOX010000603.1:0-3405 GCA_964520565.1 uncultured bacterium
CATATATTTGAGATACTTACAACACTTTTCGTTTTAAACGTTGGGACAGTAGTGAAAGAATATCAAAATAAATCGGTGGCAAATGCTCTCTTTCCATTAATTCCCGTATGCGGTTTTATTCACCCACACAAGCATCAATAAGACCATTTGGCTCGGATTCACCCCATCTTGGATCGTACCATTCTTCATTAACATATCGTTGAAATGTTGACCATTCCCAATCCAATGGGCGATTGACATACCCATGCTTTACCGGATTGTAATGGATATAATCCAAATGGTTCTGAAAGTCCTTTTCATCTCGAATCAAATGTTCCCAATATCGCCTCTGCCACACGGTTTGTTCCTTTTTCTCAATTCTCGAACGATTTGGGATTTTCGTTATATTAGCGATCTTTAAGAAATTGCGCGTAAAATTGGATTTTATCAACTTCCAACGAACCGAAAAATTAGAATCCCCCTCTGGCAGTGTCCATATCGTATGAAGATGATTAGGTAATAAAACGAACCCAACGATTTCAAATGGCCAATTCTGTTTGACTTCCTCGATTTGATTCCTCAAACAGATTCGTGCATTGGAATCGGAAAAAAGGTTAATGCGGTTGAAGGTGACAAGAGTAAAGAAATAGGTCGAAGAAGGAGAATAAAGTCTTCGGTAATTGGGCATGATTCTCCTCCTAGTGGTCTATTTCAATTGATTTTGGTAGTTGCTATACTCCGATAGAATTTATTATATTTTAATTGGGATTGAGGGATAGAGATGAACAAGAGATACATAGTGCGTTTAACGAAAGAAGAACACAGCGAATTGGAACGGCTCGTCAGTCAAGGGAAAACGCAATCCTATCGCATCAAACATGGTAACATCCTGCTGGCGGTGGATGCGGAGGGGCCGAATTGGACGGATGAACAAACCGCCGTAGCCTTTTCCTGCCATCAAAACACGGTGAGAAACGTGCGGCAGCGATTCGTCGAAAAGGGATTGGAAGCCGCCCTGGAACGTAAGAAGCAGGAAACTCCCTCGCGGTCGTGCATTCTGGATGGGGAAAAAGAAGCGCGGTTGATTGCCATCAGCCGCAGCCAGCCTCCCGAAGGAACCTCGCGCTGGACGTTGCAAATGCTGGCGGATCGTCTGGTGGAACTGAAGGCGGCGGCTTCCATTTCCGCGCCCACGGTGCATCGTACGCTGAAAAAAACGAACTCAAGCCTCACTTGCGAGAGTATTGGGTGATTCCGCCGGAAGCGGACGCGGATTTCGTCGCCGCCATGGAGGATATGCTGGACGTATACAAAAGACCCTACGATTCCCGGCATCCCGTTATTTGCATGGATGAGAAGCCCCTCCAGTTGATAAAAGAAACGCGGACGGAAATTCCGACGCAACCGGGGCGTCCTAAGCGAATCGATTACGAATACGAGCGCCGGGGAACCGCCGCGATTTTTCTTTACACCGAACCGTTGGCCGGTTGGCGCAAGGTCAACGCGCGGGAGCGGAGAACCGCGCAGGATTGGGCGCAAGAGATGCAAGAGTTGCTGGAATGCGATTACCCCAACGCCGAGAAGGTGATTCTAGTGTGCGACAACCTGAACACGCACAAGATGGGATCGTTCTACAAAACCTTCCCGCCGGAGATAGCGTCGCGTTTACGCGAGCGGCTGGAAATTCACTACACGCCCAAGCACGGGAGTTGGCTTAACATTGCGGAGTGCGAATTGAGCGTCCTCACGCGCCAACGCCTGGATCGGCGCATTCCGGAAATGGAGCAGTTGCAACGAGACGTGAAGCAATGGGGACAGGAGCGCAATGCGCAGCAGAAATCAGTGGACTGGCAATTCACCACCGCCGACGCTCGCACTAAACTCAAACGACTTTACCCACAAATTCAAATGAAATGAACCACTAGTGTGATTGAAAACACAAACGGGGCTTTGGTGGGGCTCGCTGCGCTCGACCGCACCCTACACTCGACCGTACCCTACTTTTCGTCCTGTAAATGGCTTATTCACTCGTATATTGACCAGTCGCGGATGCCCACATAATCGATGCGGCCTTGGCCGGGCTGGTTGAAGAGCATGATATGATCGTACCACATGAAGCAGTACCCCCGTTGGGAGGTTTCCCAAACGCCGATGGCCAGGTTGACGGTTTTATCCCAACTCCATGTTCCCCACCAATTGGCAAATTCGCTACGGTGGTATTCTTCGTAATGCCACTGGCTGTCGCCAATCATGGTTCCGGAATGAGACGCTCCCGCACCCGAAGCGTTTCCTTCCGTCATCGGCATGATGAACATGGTTCCGCCGTCATATTCGGGGCTGTCGCACATGTAATAGAAGGAGATGTACTCGTACCCCCCCATATTGATCCCCTCGGGCAGCCTGCCCAGAATCTTCGATTCGGGACTGCTGTCGGCGGGGAGGCTGGGATCGATCACGGTGGAAATGGCTCCTGACGATTTCGATCCAGCGGTTTGATCGGTCACCCAAATTAATTCCGCTGCGTGTTCCTCCGCCCGCCAACCGCCATCGTCTGTTTCGAAATCCGCAAATGCCACCGGGGGAAGAGCGAAGAATACAAAATAACCGAATGAGAAGGAATAGCCTTTGAATGCTTCACCCGTCAGCGACTGAATGGAACCGGCTTTCACCTCAACACGGACGGTTCCATAGCCCGGTTCGGTCATTTCGGGAAATTCGGGCGAGGGGAAACCTGTAAAGGTGAAGCGCTTGTTATCGCTGGAGGAAACTTCGGCGGCGGGTTTTCCGTTTACTAGGAGGTCTTCCGCTTTGACGCCTTGGACTTCCTGATTAAAAAGGACGGTTATTTCGCCCAGCACGGCGACCGATTCGCCGTCCAAGGGACTGGAATAAACAACCTGAGGGCCGCCTTCCGTTGAAAGCAGCAGCCCATCGCCTGAGCGATTGAACAACATGACGTGATCGTACCACATGGTACAGGGGCCGCGCTGGGCAGTTTCCAAAACGCCGATGACCAGAATGCTGGAGTTGGCCCACGACCACGATCCCCACCATCCACCGAATTCGGAGCGGCGAAATTCCTCATAATGCCATTGGTTGTCGCCGATCATAACGCCGGTGTGGGTAGCGCCGCCGCCCGTAGCGTTGCCTTCGCTCATGGGCATTACAAAGAAAGAACTGCCCGTGTAGGCGGCGCTGTCGCATTTATAATAGAAGGAAATGAAATTGTAATCGTCGATATTGATACCTTCCGGCAGGAGTCCAACGATTTTCGATTCGGGGCTACTATCGGAGGGGAGAGAAGGATCGATACCGGTCTTGATCGCACCTAACGAACCGGGGCCGGCGGTTTCGTCTGTCCATACGAGATCGTAGGCGTGCTCTTCCGGCCACCAGCCATTTTCATCGGTCTCAAAATCGGCGAAT
>CAZFOX010000603.1:3415-3712 GCA_964520565.1 uncultured bacterium
GGAGTTCTTCGGGCGTCTTTCCTTCCTTCCAACTTGGTTGTTGAAGGATCGCCACTTTCACAATTCTGCTTTTAGGCGGGGATGATTCTGGCGGTTTTGCCGGTGTTTCCTGTGCATACGTTTGAACGGCGGTGAATAAAACGAGGATTCCAAGAAGCGTTTTTCGTAGCATGATTTTCACCTCGCGGATAGGAGAAATTTCATCGTAGCCTTCGACGCAATCGATTCGAGGCTTATTCAATAAGCCTCTTCGCTATTTAGTGTGGGCAGAGGGTAAGACCTCTGGCAAATGAAACT
>CAZFOX010000604.1:0-3711 GCA_964520565.1 uncultured bacterium
GTTTTTCGAAATGTGTAGAGAAACGTTATTATAATAATCACTCTGAAGAAGTGGTAAGGAGCCAAACAGCATGAAAACTCACATCCGAAGCGCATTGATTGTTGGAGTATTTACGGGATGGATGGCAGGTATCGTACTAGCAGCCAACATAGCGCGATGCGAAGTGACGGCCTCCGCAGCGATCTCCGCTCCCTCGATTCCGGTATCGCTGCCTCGCCATGTCGAAATCCCGCTCGGCCGGGAAACCATCCAAGTAGATGGCCGCCTCGATGAACCGGCGTGGCGCTCGGCAGCCCCACTGTCGCCTCTTTACCGGAACGATGGCAACGGCGAAGAAACCGAATCGACCCAACTACTTCTTTTCTACGATAGCGAGGCTCTCTATATCGCCTGGCTGTGTCACGATGCCGATATCCAGGCAACCTTCCGCAATCGCGACGATGAACTGTGGGAAGAAGAAGTAGTCGAAATGTTTATTACGCCTGGCGAACTGACCCGCTACTTCGAACTGCAATGGAATCCCCTGGGAACCATTTTCGACGCGATCATCAAAAACCAACTGGATCGAAACGGACTCTCGAAAAGCATCCAGGGCGAATGGGGTTGGACGGCGGAAGGTATGCAATCGGCTGTCCAGGTCGAAGGAACCGTGCAAAATCCCAACCAGCCGGATACCAGTTGGACGGTGGAAATCCGCCTTCCCTTCTCGGCGTTGGGCTGCCCGGCGCCCCAGCCTGGAGACGTCTGGCGGGGTAATTTCTATCGCTACAATCGAACCACCGGCCGCGATCAGGAATTATGTGCCTGGTCGCCCACACTGCTGCCCTCGTTTCACCAGCCGTCCCGCTTCGGTTATCTCGAATTCAAACCGCAATCCAACCTCGAAAAGGATCGAACGGAATTTAAGTAAAATCTCCCTATCGCTCTCTGTAATCCATCCAACTCACCTGGGAAATGTCCTCCACCCTGTGGTATGCTGAATCGATTTCTTTCCCGCGAGGTGAATCATGAATCAAAAATCGTTCGCTGTTTTATCGGCCTGGACGGGCTTGTTATTATTCTCCTCCATCGCTCTGGCTTCGGAACGTCCCGCTGACCGCATTTTCACTCATGGCCGGATTATCACGGTGGACGCTGCCTTCAGCGTTCATTCCTGCATGGCTGTCCGGGACGGCCGGATTCTGGCGGTCGGAAATCTTGCCGAGATGGAATCCTATCGCGGCGATGCCACGCAAGTCGCGGATCTCCAAGGCCAAACCGTCCTGCCCGGTTTGATCGATTCGCATACACATCCCGCCGCCGCCTGCCTGACCGAATACGATCATCCCATTCCCGGCATGGAAAGCATTCAGGAAGTGTTGGACTTTATTCGCTCCCGCGCAAAAACGCTTGGCCCCGGCAAGTGGATTTGGGTAAGCCAGGTCTTCCTCACCCGTCTGCAGGAGGAACGTTATCCCACGCGGGAAGAGTTGGATGCCGCCGCGCCAGAAAATCCCGCCGTCTTCCAGACCGGCCCGGATGCATCGGTCAATACATTGGCTCTGAAAACGAGCGGGATCGGCAAGGGTTGGAAAGTGGATGACGGCGGCCCGGGATATATGGAAATCAATTCCCAGACCGGCGAACCGACCGGTATTCTTCGCGGCTGCACTCGCTATCTCAAATACGAGTCGCCCGATAAAACCCCCACCCCTGAAGAACGCCGGGCGAAACTGATAGAACTGTTCGCCGATTATAACCGCGTGGGAATCGTCGGCGTCGGCGAACGCGACGCGGACGATGGAGAAATTGCTCTCTACGAAACACTGTACCGGCAGGGAGAATTGACGGTGCGCGCCTTTCTCTCCAAGCACGTGGATACGATCCAACCGGTGGAAAAAATCCGTCAGGCCATTCGCGATATCGCCGCGCTCCCGCTCTATCGGGGGGACGATTGGCTGCGGGTGGGAGCCATGAAGGTGTATATGGACGGCGGCATGCTGACCGGCAGCGCCTACATGCGCGAACCGTGGGGCGTCAGCGCATTGTACAACATCAGCGATCCGGCTTACCGCGGCGTCCGCTTTATCCCCGAAGACAAACTGCTCGCCATTCTCGAAACCTGCATGGAAAGCGGCGTTCAGTTCAACGCGCACAGCGTGGGCGACGGGGCGGTTCACGCTATCCTCGACAGCTGCGCCCAATTGAAAGACCGTTTTGCCATCCGGGAAAAACGGCCGGTGATCTGCCACTCCAATTTCATGAGCGAAGACGCCGTTCGCATGGCGGCGGAGATGGGTGTCTGTATGGATATCCAGCCCGCTTGGCTGTATCTGGATGGACGCACGTTGACCCATCATTTCGGATACGATCGGCTGGCTTGGTTCCAGCCGCTTAAATCGCTCTTCGCCCTGGGGGCCATCGCAGGAGGCGGTTCCGATCACATGCAAAAGATCGGATCGCTGCGCGCCATCAACTTCTACGATCCCTGGCTGGCAATGTGGACGGCAATGACCCGCCACGCACATTGGTTGGATCGCCCTCTCCATTCCGAACAAGCGCTCTCGCGAGTCGAGGCCATCCGCTTCTATACGATCAACAACGCTTATCTTCACTTCGCCGAACGGCAGCGCGGCTCGCTGGAACCGGGTAAACTGGCCGATTTCATCGTCGTTGACCGCGATATCTTGAACTGCCCCCTAGACGACATGAAAGATACGCAAGTCCTGCAAACCTGGATCGGAGGAAAATTGGTGTACGAAAAAACCGGCAACCGATGATCCTATCTCAGAGGTTGAACGATACCAGGGATTTTTTTATGATGATTCCGTCCCGGACTAAAAACACCCAGGAGAACATACGCTATGTTAACTCGTAAAAAGTACCTCCCCCTCTTGCTCCTCATCGCTCTTCCCTTCTTCAGTTTCCCTACCGTTGGAGCCTTCGCCGAAGAGCCGCTTCGAATTATTGCGTTCGGCGCGCATCCCGACGATTGCGAACTGGCCGTGGGGGGCTGCGCCATTCAATGGGCGAAACAGGGGCACAAGGTCAAATTCGTCTCCACCACCAACGGCGACATCGGCCATTCCGTCATCGCCGGCGGCCCCTTGGCCAAACGCCGTACCCGGGAAGTCATGGAAACCGCCAAGATATTCGGCGTCGAAACCCAGGTTCTCGATATCCACGACGGCGAGATCATGCCCACCCTCGAAAACCGCAAGACCTTCATCCGCCTCATCCGGGAATGGAACGCGGACGTCGTCATCACCAACCGCCCCAACGACTACCACCCCGATCACCGCTACACCTCCATTCTCGTCCAGGACGCCGCCTATATGGTGACGGTTCCCTTCATCTGCCCCGATACGGAACCCCTCAAGAAAAATCCCGTATTTCTGTACTGGTACGATACCTTCAAAAAACCGTATCCCTTCCAGCCCGATATCGTGGTGGCGATGGATAGCGTCATGGATACCTTCTACCGCGGCCTCGACAAACTGGTGTCGCAGTTTTACGAAATGGGCGCCAACGGCCCCGGCGATCCCGCCAAATACTTCACCGGCGATTGGGACGCCCGCGTTAAGTTCATCAACGACCTATTCGCCGACTATTTCTTCGCCGTCCAGCCGGATTGGATTCCCGTCCTCAACGAGTATTACGGAAAAGAGCGGGCTAAAGACATCCATTTCGCTGAAGCCTTCGAAATCTGCGAATACGGCAGCATTCCCGACA
>CAZFOX010000605.1:0-3711 GCA_964520565.1 uncultured bacterium
TGCGCTCTTTTCTATTTAACATCGCTAGTTTCTTATCTCGGCTGGAGAGATCGGCAGCGGGCTTTCTTCCGCTGGGTCTCCCTGGTTTCGTTCGTTTTGGCGCTGACAGCCAAGGAGATGGCAGTATCGCTGCCGGTACTCCTGCTCGTTTATGAAATCGCTCGTTACTGGCGCGAACGGCGCGCTTCACCAAAACCGGTATCTTACCTCCCCTTCCTACAGGCGATCTCTCTACACTGGCTGGCGCTTCTACTTGTTTTCGGAGTCTATCGCACCTGGGCATTGGGCGGATATGTTTTTGGAAAATCGGATTATGTCCGTCCGTTTGAATCCTGGCAGATTCATCTTCTGGCCGTTTGTAAACTGGTGACTGTTCTATGCCTTCCCTTCGAGTCTTTTATCCACGATTTCGCAGAGAATTTCATCGATGCACCGGGACGATATGGATGGCCAATGATCGGAATCGCCACGACGGCTCTCTTGTACTCGCTATACCGGGGATCGGTTTTATGGAGTCTGGGTTTGGGATTCTGGTTCATCAGCGCCTTGCCGGTGATGACTCAGTTGACGGAATTTCAGACCACTCTGTCCGATCGTTATCTTTATATTCCTTCCCTCGGTTTTTCTTTGATTCTGGCAGGTTTATTGATCCGCGCCCGGTTTTGGCATGCGAGCGCAGGCCGCATTTTGGGTCTTCTCGCCACCTGCTGGATCGGATTTACGATCCCCCAGAACCTTCAATACGCCGCCGAATGGCGGGAGGCGGGCGAGACAGCGGCTTCCATGGTCCGGCAAATCGAGCGGCTCGACCGCGAAAGTCCTCCGCAGGTGCGATTTTGCTTTCTTTCTTTGCCGGTTCTCTACCGGGGAAAATACATGCTGAACACGGGATTCGAGTGGTATTTCAATCAGAAAAAACTGAACCGGGGCGAACCGATCCGCCTGATCACGCCTCTTCTTCAAGTGGATACAATCGATTCTCCCTCTTCCATTGTCACGGAGACGGTTATCTATATCGACCGGATCCAACACCGCGTGCAGGGTGGATATTTTCGATCTCCTCTCCACTACGCTCATCGTGCGATTCGGCTGGTGACTGAATCGCTTTCTTTCCCAGCGACCGAAGCGTATATGAAAACCTCGAAGGTTACCTATCCTTTTCTCTTTCTGGATTTCGACCGAGGGAGGGTGGTTCCTGTGTCGCCGCGGATCGAACGGTTGGAAGCCGCGCAGGGTTCCGGGGGGAAAGGATTCATAGGGCGATTTCAATCCTATCAAGCATCGGGTTCGGTCCGGAGCGCGATCCCCGGTATTCCGCAAAGAAATGGAATCGATCCCCAGCGGGGAATACATCTTTCCAGCGGCGATGTAGACGGCGACGGCGTTCTCGACCGGATCGTTTCTTTTGGGCCGACGGACGATCCCGTACCCGAACATCCCGGTTTGATTGTGGTTTGGAAAATTCCGGACAACGTCCTGCTGGGACGGCCGTTCGCTCCTTTTCCCCGCTACGATGAACGACCTATTGCCAATCCATCCGGCGAGATTGAGACGGCGGTGGGACGTTTTATCCCGGCCCGGGATTCCGTTCAGATCGCTTGCGCTCAGGGAGAGAGGGGAAATCAAATAGTCCGATTTTTTGAATACACCGGCCAGGATTCTCCGCATGGCTACCATCTGGCCGGCCAGTTGATTGGATTCGATGAGGCCATTCGAAAGCGAAATGAAGGCGGCGGCGTAAACCTTGTGTGTGGCGATCTGGATGGCGATGGAGTTGACGAACTGATTCTCGGCCAATCCAGCGCTTCCATACAACCCATGATTCAGATTGCTTCCCTGTCGGCAATCGGAGAGGACGGCCAGGCAGTTCTTTATAATCCCGGCGCGATCTTTCCCGCTTTTCCGGTTTCTACCGATCCGGCGGTTCGAGGAGTTTCGCTGGCGGCGGGCGATTTGAACGGCGACGGAATCCCCGAAATCGTAACCGCGCCGCGAGAGATTGATACCGATGTCCCGGCGGCGACTGTTACGGCAGCGATTTGGCGGGTGGAGGATCGAGGCGATCGTTTCTTTACCCTCTCTCTGCTTCACCAGTTTCCATTGACTCGGGAGGAGAACGGCGCGCCTTTCCGGGGATCGATCCGGCTGGCCTGCGGCAATCTCGATGCCGATCCGGCTAGTGAAATCGTGGCCGGGCTGGTTAGGAGCGATGGAGCGATGGCGGTTGTCTACGATATATCGGTAGCGGAAGATGGCTCCATTAACGGTGTGCATCCGATGTACGAACTGGGCGATGAAGCGCCGGAATTCTTCGGGGCGCTGCATCCTCCCAGCTGGTTGGATGTTGCGTTGGTCCGGTAATCTCATTTTCTATATTTACTATAGTATATAGCCATGAATGTGTTGCTTTTTGAGCAACTGTTATGGTGTACTATAACACGATTACAGTGTTTTTTGGAAAATAAGAACTTTGGGGACGGTTTTCCTTTGTGATTTGCCTCCATTATAGAGTATTGTTTCGGTGGGCTACGCTTCGCTTTGAGCCCATCCCTACCCGACTGTTATGGTGTACTATAACATGATAACAGTGTTTTTTGGAAATAATGTACTTTCGGGACGGTTTTCCTTTGTGATTCGCCTCCATTATAGGGATTTAGGGGCAGATGTAGTGGACTAAACGGGGGGTAGGAGGGAGGATGTGCGGATTAGAGCGGAGGATTGGGGTGGGGGACGATTTGGTTGGAGCCAGCAATATGCAAACATAATCGAGGCTGCGCGGAAAGATAGTGATAAAAACCTTTACACAAAAACTATACTTCGACTTCAATGGGGCCACGCAGCCTCGATTTTTCATGTCATATAATGGTTGAAAACAGATAATTTTATTGTATAATAAAGAAATAAATAGGGTAGGCGGGATTCGAACCCGCAGGGAGTATGTACTCCGTTCGATAGAGAGTCGGACGCGTTTTCCAATTTCGCCACTACCCTGTTATGGAGGGCTGGGGAATTGAACCCCACACCGCATAGTGCTTTGCCAGTGCACGGTGACCTTTGCCCCCCATTGGATTTTAGAAACTGCTCTTTCCTCTGCGAGGGAGCAGTTTTTTCTTTATTATATCGAAAAAATTAGTGATGTCAAGAGAAAATGTTCCGAAGAATAGTATTTAGAAAAAAATTATATAACGGCTCAAAACGGAGCGAAGCGGAGTGTAGCCCACCACTTTCCCGCGATTGTTTATTCCCCCACGCACGCAGCCATCATTTCTCCCGGTTTCTGGCTTCCCCAATTCTTATCATACCATTCTAATTGAACGTACCGGTGAAACGACGACCATTTCCAATCCACCGGATTTTTCACATACCCGTGTTGGACCGAATTATAATGAATGTAATCCAGGTGTTTCATGAAATCGTCTTCATTGCGAATGAGATGTTCCCCAAAACGCCGTTGCCAAATTCCTTGTTCTCGTTTTTGTCTTCTGGAAGCGGATAACGTCTTCCGCAAACATGGTCTGGCTGCCGCAATCGTTAAAATGGAATTCCGATTGTTTGGTCATACCATAAAAATAACCGCGCAATGGCGGATTACGCTTCGCTTTGAGGCTACCTTACTTGACTCTATTAGAGCGGCCAAAATGATGTAACGGGTTCTGTGCGGGCGGGGACGCCCGCGCTCCTAGTCGAGTGGCCAAAATAATGCGACGGGTT
>CAZFOX010000606.1:0-3711 GCA_964520565.1 uncultured bacterium
AAAATAATTCCATACCTCATTGCATTCCTATTCCCCCAAAATAGCATTAAAACGACGCTACGATCCCATTTTGCAGATTAACGCACTTTTTGAGTAGTAATCCTGCCTATATATAGGGAAGTAATTTCTTGGCCAAGAATTCCCGGGACGCGCATTCAGCATCTTTTCTCTTTACTAGGCGAGGAAGAGAAAAGTCACAGGCTGTACAGTCCATGCGTCTGCGTCCAATCACCCGTTGGGCGCGCCCAACAACCAAACAAAAAATGAAAAACAAGCGGAGAGCCGGAGGTAAAGAAAAAAAACGGAAATAGAAAATTGAAATCAAAAAATCTCATTCCTCCTCCCGCCAACAAACCCGGAAGGAATAGAGACTATTTACATATTACGTAGATGGTCCGCGTCTTTCTGCTCATCGATACCACTAATCCATACTCTCGATCCAACGCATCTTTGTTCTCGCTTGTTTTCTTTCATGGAATAACTGAATGAATTTCTGGGCCGTTTCTTCCGGCATTTCGCTGAATCCCATATCGTCGTTCCATCCGTTGGTAAAGACAACGGGGGTTTGATATTGGCGAACGCCAATTTCCGTCCAGTCAAACCGTTTGATCGCATTCCAGTTACACGACCAAAGGACGTTTTTATAGTTGGGGAAAATTCCGTAAGGCCAGGCCGCCGGTTGGCAGTGGCTGTCCTGGTAAGTCCCATCGGCCATCAGCGAATAGGGGGCTTTATAATACCACTGGTTGGCTCCGATACAATCCGATGTAAGAAACACACAGTCGGAACGAAATCGATGTACCGCCGTGGCCAATTCCTCCGTGAGTTTCATCATAGCGGTCGAGGCGTATCCGGGTGCGTATTCGGTTCCATAATGAGAAGGATCGACATGAAAGGTTTCATCCCACACAAAACCGTCCACTTCGTTTCCATAGGTTCGTAACAAAGCGTTCATGTAATCCTTAAACCACCGATAAACATCAGGATGTAATGGGTTCAGGTTGTGAGTCGCGCCGAGGGTATCTGGTCCCTGCCATCCACCGTGATATAAAATTTTATCAGGAGCGTATTCATCCTTTGCGCCTTCACAAATGGCCATCCCATCGGCGAAATACATCAACACCCGGAATCCGCGTTCCTTGGCGTAACGGAGTCGGCGGATCACCTCTCGTTGCGACATCTTGACCGAAACGCTGTTGGGAAAAACTGCTTTATCGCAGTTCGGCGCATTGGGAAACGCCGTCCATTCTTCATCCAATGCCTGCTTTTGAGCATCGAAAGTATATCGTCCGAGTATGTCATACCAGCCATGAAGTGTTAGACAGACTTTCCCACGATCCTCAATCGTCAGGTTCTTTTCCAGCCAGTCGATATCGTTGAACCACCCCTGCCCCGCATCGCTCAGGTAGTCATAACCGATCATGGCGATATTGTGCAGCCATTCCGGGCTGGGAGAAACGAACAATGTTTTCCAGAACAGTTCCAACGCTTCTTCTGCATCGATGGAATGCGGAATCGTGTAATAAGTCCGCTCGATGGGATGATCGAATGGAATCTTGGATCCTTCGTACACCCATTCCACATCGATGCGGTCGTCGCGAACCCGGAAAAGGGTGGAATAAAATGGATCGGCGGCGCATAAGAGGCGGGCGCTTGTATCGGTAAGCTCTTTGGAACCTGCGTACTCTATGCGGGATTTGGAATTAGCCGGATATTTGGAATACAGATCGATCATGGGGATCGCCAGCAAACGCTCCTGCGAAGTTGGTTGCGGGCCGGTCATATAGTAATACCAATCCCTCATTTTCTTCTCTGCATCGGATATCATTCCCACGCCGTTCTTCATTGGCGTGAAGAGAAAGGATTTTTGATGGTACGGCTTCATTGTAAATGGAAAGACTACCGTACAGTCTTCTGTGATTTTTCCCGCAGGCGTTACGACGACGCGATGCTTCGTTCCCATAGAGCCCAGGTTTGTGACGATCCGGGATTCATGGCGCAATTCAACTGTCGCTCCGGGCACGGAGAAGGAATAAACATGATACTGATTTGAAACGCCAATCGCGATATCATCGTGATAAGACCGAATCGGCCTGTCGCAAACGAAAACCCGTTCCCCGATCCGAAGCATGATGGGAAAAATGGAGGTTGGAGGGAGTTTTATTTCTTGAGAGAAAGCAGTAGTGACGGTTAAGAAAAAAACAAGGATGGCAATTACATTATGGAACATCGATTTCACCCTCTCTTTGTAATCACTCGTTATTATGAGTGTTGAGTATGAAATAGAGTCAATAATTATCTTTTTGTTGTATATTTTACTATTGAAATACTTAGTGGCTCAACGGCATCGAATATAAGCCACCGTCTCCAGATGATACGTCTGTGGAAACATATCGAAAGGCTGGAGTGACTCGATTCGGTAGCCATGTTCAATCAGGGCATGAACGTCGCGCGCCAGCGCGGCGGGGTGGCAGGAAACGATAACGATCTCGGGAGGCGATAGGTGAACGAGAGATTGTCGGACTTCATGGGATAGCCCGGCTCGGGGGGGATTCAAAATCAGGCAATCGTAACGTTCCTTGGAATCTCCAAGAAATCGCTCCAAGGCTTGATTATGAATTTGTACGCGGTCCGACAGATCTTCGTATTGGACCAACCGCTGGGCGTCGCTGGCCGCGGATCGGTTGAGTTCAACTCCGATTACCCGATTAAACCTTTGTGCCAGCAAACAAGTCAACAATCCCACGCCACAATAACCATCCAATACGGAATCCTTTGATCGGTAGGGTAGATCGAGAACGTATTTGTATAACTTCTCCCGCACAGTGTCGTTGATCTGAAAGAATGAATTCGAACTGACAGACGCGTCTTCGATATCGTCAGCGCTTCCCTCTTCGGAGGTAGACTCACACGCATCGCCGAAATCGATCTCCAATAAAGGAAGATTGCTGAGGGATATCGCATCGACAAAACGAATTTCATCTTTCTGTCTGAAATGAACGTCCTCGAATGCGAGATAGAGTTGCGAATCCAAAACGCGAAATTGTACGCGGGATTTATAAATATCCCTATGTTTTCCTAATTTCGGCTTAAATCGGTCGAGCGCCTGCAAAACCTTGGGAATCGCCAGGCGAATAAGAGGATGCGCAATAGGACAATCCCGCACGACGACCGGATTATTCGGTTGATAGATATGGTGAAATGCGAAGATGTATCCGCCTTCTTCTTCCTGAAGAGAGAGGGTCAGTTTGTTGCGGTATTCCCACTCGGGAGAAGATACTGTGTTTTGCGGTTCGACTTCCAGATGGCCGACGCGCCGGAAGGTCTCCTGCAGCCAGCGGCGTTTCCAATCCAATTGATCGGCATAGGGTATGTGTTGCAGCTGGCAGCCTCCGCAAGCACCAAAGTAAGGACAGGGGGGAGTACTACGTAGCGGTGTATCCGCGGCGCTTTGAATCAGTTCGATGGGAAGCGCACGGTCGTAATTCTTCCTGCGGTCGACCAGATCGACCGACCAGGTTTCTCCCGGAAGAGTGAAAGGAACGAACGTGGCCTTGCCCTCAACGCGGGCGATCCCTTCTCCCTGGGTGGAGAGGGTGGAGATAGTCAATGTAAATGGATTCATATATGCCCTCCCCCTGGCCATTTCCCGGGGATTGAGGGAATGGGCTGGATTGACCGGCTCGACAGGAGTATTACTCTCGAATCGAT
>CAZFOX010000607.1:0-3706 GCA_964520565.1 uncultured bacterium
CGAACGTCTTACACAATACCAACGATTGAATCTACTCTGTCGTAGTCGAATTATCGCGTGGGATATCGAACCGGGCGATCGGATGGCATTTCAAGGCCATGAATATATTGTGGCATTTATAGATAATAAACGACTCATTCTCTTTGACGATCTGACCGGTTCAGCTCCAGACCCGGATCGTTATATAATCGTTTCCGATTGGGAAAGCGATTCGTCCTGTTTCTATCTACCCCGGATGGATCAATTGTTACAAATGATCGAAAAGATTACTTCGGTATTCCCCGTCATGACGCCCGGCGTTAAAGAAACGCAATCCGTATGGCAGGTGAGTCATCCCAACTCTTCTCCCATAGTCAGTTATTCCTTGAATACCGGTTTACTGGAATTGCTTATTCGTATTTTGGAAAACCAATAAACATCGGGAATTTTCGTTACGGAGGTTCTTGAGTTCGATGAATCAACGAGGTCAAGTGTTTTTATATGGTTCGGGCGGTCATGCCAAAGTGGTTCTCGATATTCTTCGATTACGGGGAGCGGTCGTCGTCGCTTTATTGGACGATGACGAATCTCGTATGAATATGGATGTCATGGGCGTGCCTGTGGTTCATGCCCTGCAGGCCTTGAGTACTTTAAAGGAACAGAATGTGTTATATGGAATTATCGCTATCGGAAATAATCGTATCCGTATGCAGAAGGCGGATTTAATTCGCAACAACGGATACGAACTGCTGACGGCCGTTCATCCTGCCGCAGTGATCGCCGATAGTGTCACACTGGGAGCCGGCTCTGTCGTGATGGCCGGTTGCGTCGTGAATTGGGACGCGCAAATCGGAGAAAATGCGATCTTGAACACGGGATGCAGCGTGGATCATGATTGCCGGATTGGCGATGGCGTCCATATATCTCCTGGCGTGCATCTGGGCGGGAATGTCACCATCGGAAACTGCACCCATATCGGAATCGGCGCTTCGGTGTTACCGGGGGTGACAATCGGCCCTGGAACGATTGTCGGGGGTGGCGCCGCCGTCATCGGCGATTTACCCGGCGGCGTAACGGCGGTAGGCGTCCCGGCGAAAACGATCAAAATCCATGAATAGAATATTCAAATACCTGCATTCCATTTATCTTTGACAAGTCTTATACAACACGTTTTTTCGCTCGTTCTGGATTAAAATGAACTTGGTTCCATTGGAAATTGCATTAGGGAAATAATGAAGGGTTGGCGAACCCGAAAGATCGGTCATCAAGGATAAGCATCGAGTAATGTGGAAGGCTGGGTGGAAGAATCCCGTAATTGCTTCTCGAATTGTTCTGGATCGAAAAAAGAATCGGGCTGTTGCTTGAGATACGAAAAGAACACATCGATGGATTCTTCGCTTTCTTTGTTTTTTTGTTGGAGTTGTATAGGTAGCAAACTTTCCCGCAATGCCCATATTCGGATTTCTTCCGAGGAATTCTCTCGCGATAAGTCGAACGTGCTGAGATCGTCGGATACACCCTCCACACGGGTTGTGAGTGGGCGCAAATCGGCCATATTGCCGGTGACGGTTTGAATGACGGTCTCCAGGGAAAAAGTCTCAGCGGAGTTTAATAATCCAATCACATGCTGGGCTTCATCCGCCGGTTTGATTGCACGGCGTTTAATAATATCGTAGGTTTTTACGATTCCCGATTTTCCGGCAAAAACCACCTGACTGCCATAACGGAGTCGGATTTTTCCCCCTTCTCCCATCCAAATCTCAAACTGAACCGCGTGCTTGTCCGTTAACTTTTTTGCATAAACTGTGGCATGAAAGAAAGGAATGGATTTGAACTGACGAGTCACATCGGCCCAGGAGGGAGTACTTCCGGCGAATAACAGGGAATAAACGGGTATGAGAACCAGAAAAGCAAAACCGGCTACCCAGGCCAGGTTCCAGGATCGAAACCGCTGGGAAAGATACTCCTTTTTCTCGTTTCCTTCTTTCTTTCGAATATAAGGATGTTCCGATAAATTGTCGCGGAAGGTTTGAACCGCATTCTCCATCCGTTCATTGAGCTCGTCGGGAAGGGGATTGTTCATGATGGCTTCCAAAATCTTTTTAGTTTGGTGTTCCTCATTATTCATCTGTGTCATGATGAATACACCTCGCTGGGTGTTATATTACGATCCTGAAGGATGGATCGGAGGAGTGAAAGACCTTTAGAGACATGAGAACGGGCTGTTTCTTCCGAACATTCCAAGACCTGGCCGATCGCCGTATACGACTCGTTTTCGAATAAACGCAAAAAGACCGCTTGAGCTTGTTTCAGCGACATGGAAGCAATGGCCTGGTGAACAATACTCACGATCTCTTGCGCGTACCCCGGGGGGTGAGATTCTGGAACGGTTATATCCAATCCTTGAATCAAGGGAACTATTCTTTGAGAATGACGCGCACGTTTTCGTAAAAAATCGTGAGCCGAAGTGACACAAATGCTGAGTATGTATGCCGTTGGATTGGGGTGATTGTCGATTCGTTCCAGATAATTCCAAATTTTGAATAAGGCATCCTGGAAAGCATCGGCCGTATCGTCCGGATTTTGGACTATCCGGTAAATACAGGATTTCATGCGATGCTTGATCGGTTCGATATAACTATTGTAAATTGCCTCGGCGGCATCCAACGATCTTCTCCCATGATCGATCCTGCCCAGGGTGTTCCCGGGCAGGATCGTTTCGCGATCGATTGCTTTATTTCACTATCGATCCCTTCAGGGCGATGCAACCCACCGGTTTGCATTTGTCCATGGCTTTTTTCAGGCTGGGAGGAAAGTAATCCGGGTAAATTTCCTGGGCGGACTGATCGTCCAGGTATAAGTTTGTCTCCACTTCACCTTCTTTGTCAAAATCTTTTCGAAATACTTCACCGTAAAGCAATGTACTATTCAGAATGCGGAGGTTAAGGATGTAAAGCCCTGGATTTTCTACCTTTTTATCGACGAAAACGATCACCAACTTCCGGGCTCCATCGACTTCCGCTTCATAATAAAACCGTTTCAAAGTGGCGCTCTCTTCCTCGTTATCATCTGCGATTATCGATCCTTTTACCCAGCCATCCGAATCGACCGTGATGGTGCATTTCACAGAGACGTCTTTTATTTCATTGTCCATGAGAGCCACAGCTTTGCCTTCACCGTTCCAGGTTAGAGGCAGTTCGACGTCCTGTGCCATGATTGAAACAGGCGAAAGGAAGAGGGCCATAACCAGTACACCCAAACAAACCAAAGTGAATCGAATCTTTTTCATGCTGATTCCTCCTGGGAAATGGTAATTTACTATTCTAAACGATTCTGGTTCCAAATCTGTGTAAGAAAATTTTCAGGATGTTGGGATGAGAAAGGGGGCGATTGAATGAATCGCCCTCATAAAGTCCTCCAAAGATATTAGTAGAGCGACCAACAAAAAGTGTCGAGTTAAAAACAACGATCCGGCTTTTAGATTGCTTCACTTCGTTCGCAATGACACGAACGTATCGCAATGTCATTGCGAGCAAAGCGAAGCAATCTAAGACGAAACGGCAAAAAGTCATTAACGCTAATTCGATCCACAAGACTTCGTGGATCGATCCAAGTGACAGGTACAAGATATAGTGTAAGTTTCGTCTTCAAGTCACTTTTTGCCAGATCATCATCTAATGATGATCCGATTCGCCAGTTGATCCATAGTATGCTTTTTAACCCGACA
>CAZFOX010000608.1:0-3706 GCA_964520565.1 uncultured bacterium
GAGGATGAAGGCCCGTCTCGGGGTGGAAGGGACGTATGTCTATCTCTTCTTCGGGCGGTTGTTGGTAGAGATTCTGAATATCCATCGGTTTGCATCTCCCGTTCCATCGGTTAGTCCTGGATGGCGTTCATAATGACGGCTAGCGCGTGATCATGTCGTTTGAATTTGTATTTTACCCAACTATTGATTCGGTCCTGATCCTGCGATTTTCGCTTCAGGACGTCCACATCCTGTTGCAATGTGGAGATTCGTGTATCGGATGGGGAATCGTTGTAGTGAGTGGGTAAAGTCGAGTCCGGCTGGTCATGGATGAGCGACGTTTCTCGGTTCGAATGATCGAAGGAAGGGCTTTCTGCTACGTAGGTGTTGTAATTCACTTGTACGTTCTGAGGGCGATTGATAACTGGGGGTGGAGCCACAGGCCGGGCATAAGTGAATCCAATGGAATACGAACTGCCTCTGGGACCAGCCATAAATCGAGGCGGCGCGCATAGAGGCATTACGGCAGGCCGGTAATAGACAGCGTTGCTATTGCAATACACTTCGTCGAATGTGACGCACCCGGTGAGACACATAAAACCGGGAATCAATAGGATAAGAAAATTCTTTTTCATGATGTCTCCTCCTAGTCCTTAATGGCTCTGCGAACGGCGTCCACGGCTTCCTGAATCCGCTGTTCTTTGGATTTGGCGGGATCGGGTTGCAATGGATCATTCGCCTTGGAAATCGAGGGGGATTGAACCGGTTGCGAGTTTTCAATCACTACTGGATCCGGCTTCGAGTTATTCAGTATGTAAAAACTCCCTGCGCCTAACAGGATACCTATCAGAACAGGCAATCCCCAGCGCAGCCAGGATTCATTCCGGTGGATGCCCAGTTTGCGAACCGGTTCTTTGGGTAATCGGGGAAGTAGGGGTGTCTTCTTCGGTCGAGAAATGGATGGATTGGGTTGAGGATTTTGCCAATCCGTAAACGACTCGGGAAAAACTGCTTGTTCCGAATCCTCCTCCGGTTCAAGCGATGATGGGATTTCATCCACCACTCTCTCAGCGGATGGATGGATGTCTGGGGTGAATTCCGTATTCTCGATCCCATCGATTTGAACTTCCTGCATGGATGGATCGAGTTCGAATAATTCCATGGGTTGGAGAGGACGTTTTTTCATGAGCGTTTCCTTTCTGTTTTGTTCTGAGTGGATTGGCTTTCGATTAATTTCCAAGTGAAGAGGGCCGTGATGGCGGTCGCAAAAGCAGGAATAATGAGTTCCAGCAGTACGGCCAGTGCGTAGAGAATCCACATGTTCGACATCAGGGGAACGAATCCGTAATGAATTACCAGAGAGGCAGCCAAGGGAATCCCCAGATACGCATAAAAAGCGGCGTGTTCGCGCGGGCGCAACGAGCCGTGCGCCAGTAGGTGTAGAACAGCGCAAGCGATCCAGACGGGAAGCAGGACTATACCGACGGTAACGTCGCCGAGGCGCATGACGGATGTATAATGCGGTTGGAAAAAGGAATACCGGTAATACAGATAGAGAGCAGCGGCGGCGGAGAGAGCCGCTGTGCACGCCAAGCCAAGCGATAAAACTCTCTCTGCCGCCGTTTTCTGCGTTACCGGAACCAGCCGGTTTCCTTGAACCGCCAGTTCCTGGTGGTGGGGAAGATCGCGCAGAATAGCCATGATCTTACTCCCACCTCGCTACCTGGATGTGAAGAGTGGAATCGCTCTGCAATCCTTTGACTGCCGGGACGGCGCACAACACTGGATCGTGCACCGCCAGGAGGGCCATGGGAACCGCCGCGGTCGCCGCCAGCATGCCGGAGAGTGAAACGCCAATGGCGGTTACAATCCCGATGCCAATTCCCAGTGGAATTATCCAACCGCCGTTTCGCATAACCTGACCGACTTGTTGTCTTGTCTCTTGAGTGGGTAACCCGATCCAGGATACCGAGCCCTGAATCGAATCCGTGAACGCCTCCTGCCAGCCTTTTCGGGGCAGCGGATAGAAGACATGCCACTGGGTGAGAGGTGCGTTGACTTTTCGCGCGACTGTCATGGCTTTATGGCAAGCCAGCACGAAATCGTCGTCGGCGTTGATCTCCTGCACCGGTTTGGGATTCCAATCGAAATTCCTGCCGTGTACGAGATGGGTACCCGGTTCGGTGATGGCAAACGGTTGCAGGTGAAAGCCGAAGGGAGACATCAACTGCTTGGATCTCTCGAAAACCATTACCTGTTGGGTATCGCGTTTCTCCCGCTCCCAGTAAGCCACCTGGCCGGGAATGCCGTTCTGCACCGAGAGTTTCCGCATCCGGTCGGCGTAGCGGCAATACTCCATCAAGTTTCCTTGAATCCGGGTGGTGGTTGGTTCTGGATATCTTTTTTGTTCGTTCAGAGACGAGCGAACCACCAACTCCGGTACGAGACGGGACTTCGTTTGGGTAGTTCCATTTCTATTCATTCGAACCTTCCTTTCTCAGGTTGTGGTAAACCTGCTTGACGTATTTCTCGAATTGGCCGGAAGCAACGTAATCGGGAAAACCAATCTCCCGGTAGTACGCCTCGACCCGCTGCCAATCCGATGGGGTGAATTTCGCGAGATCGGGAACGAGAACCACGAAAGGGCGGTCCCCGACTGTACGTTCTAAAGTCAGTGTCGGGACATTGTCGATCTCGATGAGCAATACGGTTTCGGTTGGCACGATTCATCCTCGTCACTGTTTCTTTCGCCGATTGCGCTCGGCGGCTGTCAGTTCCTGCTCGGCCACGTACGCTAATTCGTCCACCAATAGGCGTTTGGCTTCCGCTTCGGATAATGCCTGGACGAAATCCCTGGAGACTCGCTGGAAGGCTTCCGTGCGGCTCATGGAGCCGTTCGGATTCCACAGATGGCGGTACTCCAGCGCCACCGCTTCCTGGATGATGTGTTCCATGGCAGTGGACTTCAGCGGCGGTTCGTTGGGATTGGCTTGTTTCGCTTTGTTCAAGGTTGCTGTAGCGATGCTGGCTACGGTTTGCGGTTGCGATACCATTTTGATTTTCACCTCCTTTCGTTGAAGCATTGTTCGTTATCCTCTGTTTGGTTAATGCAGAAAGTAGCGTTTGGCTGGACAAGAGAATAAAAATTTTTGTGAAAGGATTTTTGAATTGACTTTTGCGCTACTTCTGTTCATTCAATGCAGGGAGAAGGTAAGGAATGGACAAGCGAGGAAGGTTTTTTATGGGATGGTGGGTGAAATGAAAAAAAGAGAGCAGCCGGGGGATGGGCTGCTCTTTTCATAGGGCGGGAAGGAATCGAGGGAGGTTATTTGTAGTAATCCAAGTGGGGTGAGTTGGAAGTCTGTTGGCTCAGGGGCCGGTATGCGTCCATCGGGTCTTGAAGGCGCATCTGTTCCCGCATTTCGAATTCACGCATAGGAGCGGGTCCCAGCAGTTCGGAATAACGGCCCCATCGAGGCAAATTCATCGGGTATCGGCTGTCAAACTCTTCGTAACTCATTGCTTTGTTCCTTTCGGTTGGTTTGTTTTGCCAAGGTTCGCTTTGGCTTTTGTTCTCTACCCAGGTATATGCAGGTCGCAGGGAAAATTGGACAAAAAATGTCAAAAATATTCTGGGCAATCCTCTATGTGATTGATTTTGTGGGACAGCAATCCATCTCTCCTTGGGGGGGGGGGGGGGGGGGGGGGGGGGGGGGGGGGGGGGGGG